>JAYUGD010000992.1:0-23154 GCA_043767785.1 Zavarzinella sp.
GCCGCAATTGACCGGCGACGAATGGCCGGCCGAGGTGCGCCGCCTCATGGAAGACGAGCCGCTCCGGCGGCGGCGGGCGGCGGCCGCGCGGGCGGCCCAACCCGTGTTCGCCGCGGAGGCGTGGGCGGCCCTGCTCGACACGCTCACCACTCGCCGGGAGGAACTCCAAGCCCGGGCCGCCGCCCGCGGGCCGCTGCCGGCGCTGGCCGCCCTGAAAATCCACGCCGCCGATTGGCTGGCGGAAGTCGGCCCCGCGCCGGCCGCGTTCGTCGCCGAGGTCGGCCGGTTCGCCCGCCATCATTCGGACGACGCGGACCTGCCACACATCGGCGCGCTGTTGCTCGCCCGCGACCCGGGCGCCCCGCCGACCGCCGCCGCCGCGGCGTTCCGCGATGCCACGGCTGTCCGGCCCGACGCCGTCGCCCCACGTCTCAACCTCGCGTGTCACTTGGCCGCCGCCGACCGGCCGGCCGCCGTCGACGCGGCCCGGCGGGCCTTGGCCACACTCGCCCGGTTGTCGGTCTTGGACCCGGTTGACGCCGACCCGCCGGGTTGGCTCACCGCGACTCACCCGGCGGTCCGGGCGTTGACGGCCTCGGCCGACCCGGCGCAGGCGTTGCCCGCCGTCTTGCACCGGCTGCTCGCCGAGTGGACCGACGACACGGCCCACCATTACGAGGCCGTCCGGCTCGGGGCCGGCCGCGGGCCGCTCGGGCTGCACCTGGCGCGCCAAGGCCGGGCGCCGGAGGCGGCCGCCCACTTGGAGGCCGCCCACGCCGCCGACCCGTGGGACCGCGAGGCGGCCCGGCAATTGGGGGAAGTGTACACGTCCCTCGGGCGGCGACATGATTTTTACCGCTTGGCCTTCCGGCGGCGCCGACTGGCCGCGGTCGCCCCGGGCCTCGTCCCGCCGGAGGCGTGGTTCGCCGACGCGGCCGACCCGAAAACGGAGGTCGTATCGATCATCGTCCTGTGCCACAACGAGTTGGCCTGCACGCGGCTGTGTTTGGAGAGCGTGCTGCGGCACACGCACCGGCCGTACGAACTCGTCTTAGTCGACAACGGGTCGACCGACGGCACCGCCGACTACCTGGACCAGGTGCGGCGGCGGCCCGGCCCCGTCCGGGTCGCGGTCGTCGCCAACTCGGCCAACGTCGGCTACCCGGCCGGGTGCAACCAAGGCATCACGGCCGCGGCGGGCGGGTACGTGCTGTTCCTGAACAACGACACCGTCGTCCCGCCCGACTGGCTCGACGGGCTGATGGCGTACCTGTCCCCGGCCGCCCCGGAGCGGATCGGGCTGGTCGGCCCGGTCAGCAACTACGCCCCGGACGCCCAGCACGTGGCCTCCGACTACGCCGACGCGGCGGGCATGGCCGCGTTCGCGGCGGCCCGGCGGCGGCGGTTCGCCGGCCAAGGCGTGTTCGTCAACCGGCTGACCGGCTTCTGCCTGCTGGCCCGCCGGGAGGCGCTCGACCGGGTCGGCGGCATGGACGAGCGGTTCGGCCTCGGGTTCTTCGACGACGACGACCTGTGCCTCCGGGCGCGGGACGCCGGGTTCCGGCTGGCCGTCGCCCAAGACGTGTTCGTCCACCACTTCGGCAGCCGGACGTTCAAGGGCCTCGGTCTGGACGTCCGCGGCCGGCTGCTGGAGAACTTCGAGGTCTTCCGGGCCAAGTGGGGGGCCGACCGCGTCCGCGGGTACCGCCTGCCGGAACAGAAGGGTGACGCTTCGACGGGCCTGCCGCCCGGCGGGCCGGCCGCCCCGCCCCGCGTCAAGGTGTCGCTGTGCATGATCGCCCGCAACGAGGAGGCCACCATCGGCCGGTGCCTGGAGAGCGTGAAGGACCTCGTCGGCGAGATCGTCGTCGCCGACACCGGGTCGGCCGACAAGACGCGCGAGATCGCCGCCGCGCACGGGGCGAAGGTCGTGGACTTCCCGTGGGTCGACAGCTTCGCGGCGGCCCGGAACGAGAGCCTGCGGCACGCCACCGGGGAGTGGATCTTCTGGCTCGACGCCGACGACTGTCTGGACGCGGCCAACCGGGAGAAGCTCCGGGCCCTGTTCGCGCGGCTCGGGGCCGAGAACGCGGCGTACGTGATGAAGATCCGGTCGTACACGGACGGCCGGCGGACGGCGGCGCGGCTGCTGGACCAGGTGAAGTTGTTCCGCAACCACCCGTACCTGCGGTGGCGGTACCGCGTGCACGAGCAGATCCTGCCGGCCATCGGCCAGTACGGCGGGGAGACGGTGTGGACGGACGTGGTGGTCGACCACAGCGGGTACCAAGACCCGGCGTTCCGCCGCCGCAAACTGGCGCGGAACACGCGGCTGCTCGAACTGGAAGTGGCCGAGCAGCCGGACGACCCGTTCACCCTGTTCAACCTCGGGCGCAGTTACCTCGACATGGGGAAGGCCGAAGATGCCTTGGCCGCCCTGCGGAAGAGCCTCGACCGCTCGGCCCCGAACTTGTCGATCGTGCGCAAACTGCACCCGCTGATCTCACAGGCGCTCTGGCACCTCGGCGACGCGGCGGCCGCGGCGGCCGCGTGCGAGCGGGGGCTGGCCCGCTACCCGGACGACGCCGAGTTGCTCTTCCAATCGGGCCTGCTGTCGCGCGACCGGCGGGAGTGGGAGGCGGCCGCCGACGCCTTCGGCCGGGCGCTGGAGTCGAAGCCCGGCGCGTACTTCGACATGCTCGACGCCGGCTTGCGCGGCCACAAGGCCCGGCACCAGTTGGCCGGCATTCGGCGGGAGCAGGGGAAGCCGGTCGATGCGGAGACGTACTGGCGGGCGGCCCTGCAGGAGCGGCCGGACTACGCCCCGGCCGCCCTCGGGCTGGCGGACCTGCTGATCGAGCAGAAGCGGTGGGACGCGGTCGGCTCAGTCCTCGGCCCCTTGGCGGCCGACGAGGCGGCCCGCCGCGACCGCCTGTTCCACGCGGCCCGGGCCGCCCTCGGCCGCCGGGCGTTCGCCGAGGCCGGGCAACTGATCGACGAGGCGGTCGCGGCCAGTCCCGCCGACGTGCCGCTGCTGGTGCTGCGGACGCACGTGCTCCTGGAAGAAGGGGGCGACTGGCCGGCCGCGGAGCGGGCCTTGCTCGACGTGCTGGCCCTCGCCCCCGACCACAAAGAGGCGTCGCACAACCTGCGGGTGCTCCGGGAGAAGCGGCGGCCGGCGCCGACTGATCCGTCGGCCCGCGGTTGAGCCCGCCATGTCGCCGTCAAATGCGAATTGTCCGGCGCCATTCCGGAGGTCGCACAAACCGTCAAGAACTCTTCCGCGAGCTCCGTGCCGATGCGTCGGCGACGCCGACCGTCTCGTGACTTCACGGGAAGGCGGCAATATGGCTGAGGAATTTGCCAAGCAGATACCTCCGCCGGTGAATCTGATTCTTTCGTCTTTTCGTGCCGCCACCAGACTCTGAATCCATTCTCGAACGCCATCTTGTTGGCGACCCGACCGGCCCTTCCAAGTCCGCATACGAAGACTTCGATGAAGATTACGGCCCCGCGGAATCCCGGTGCGCCCTTGTCTTCACCTCAACGACCGGGTCATCGTCCAGAAAAGCCTCGAACGCACGGAAGAAGCCGTCCATGATCGGCCGGTCAACGCGGTCGGTAATGATCCGGATGTGGTGCTCGTTCCCGGTCTCCGCGGCGTGAGCGATGGCCTTCGTGAAAATGCCGAGGGCGATCTCCTCGTGGAGCGATTCAACGCCGACAGCCAGGTTCATCTGATGAAAGTCGTAAAAGCCGTGTGCGTGGACTGCCTCGTAAACTACAGGGATGCGGCGCGTGAAGTGATAGTCGTATAGCGCTGCCCGGAGCGGCTGGGCCTCGGCACCGAGATCGGTTGCGTGGAGCTTCCGGCCCGGTTTGCGGTACGGTAGACAGATCGCGTCGAGGTCCTGGGCGACGGCGCCGAACTGGTCGGCTGACAGGACGAAGCCCGCCATCACGCCCACCTCCCCGGGGACACGCTCCGGCCGGTCTGAGCATTAAGGGCCCGCTTGCGTGGAATTGTCTCGGCTTTGTAAACTGAACACATGCGGCTCAAGGCCGCGGTTCCGCTATTAGGGAAGCACGGCCTCAGCGTTCGACCGACTCCTTTGATGGTACGAGTTCACAGCCCGGGGTTGCGCTTTCCGGCCGGGCATGGTAATTTGTGACGCATGGATGTGCCGAAACTGACTCCGGAGATGATGTCGGCGTTTTCGCCGGCGGCGATGGCCTTCATTCAACAGCTGCTGGCAAAGATTGCGGAATTCGAAGAGCAACTCAACCGCAATTCGCCCAATTCCTCGAAGCCGCCGTCGAGCAACGGGCCGGCCGTCAAGCCCGCTCCGCCGAAACCCGTCACCGGCAAGAAGCCCGGCGGCCAGCCCGGACACCCGAAACACTCCCGGACGATGATCCCGACGGCCGAATGCGATCAGGTGGTTCCCTGTTTTCCCGCCGCCTGCCGCAACTGCTCGAAACCGCTGGCCGGAACGGACCCGAACCCGCTGCGGTTTCAGGTGACCGAACTGCCGCCGGTGCCGCCGGTGGTCACGGAATTTCAACAACACCGTCTCGTTTGCCGGTGCGGATTTTCGACCGGCGGTCCGCTGCCGGCCGGGGTGACCGGCCAGGACGGCCCGCGTCTGCGGGCGGGCGCGGTGTTGCTCACCGGGCGGTATCGGCTGAGCAAGGAGAACGCCGCGAACCTCATGGGTGACGTGTTCGGGGTGTCGCGGTCGGCCGGCCAGGTCTGCGCCATCGAGGCCGGGGCGGGCCGGGTGTTGCCGCCGGTCGCCGACGAGATTCTGACGGCCGCCCGCCAGTCCGCGTCGAACATCGACGAGACGTCGATGGGCGAGGGCCGGTGGCTGTGGGTGATGGTCACGGCCGTCGGCACGGCCTTTCAGATCGTTTCGGGCCGGAACCGCGAGGAACTGCTCCATATGATCGGCGAGAAGTCCGTCCGCGTCATCACCAGTGACCGGCACCGCCTGTATTCGCCCCTGTGGGCCGGGCGGCATCAATACTGTTGGGCTCCTTTGCGGCGGGATTTTCAAGCGATGACCGACCGGAACAACGACGGCTCGGAAACCGGCCGGGAGTTGTTGGGCCTGTCGGACGAATTGTTCGGGCTGTGGAAGCGGGTGCGGGACGGGACGCTGACGACGAAGGCGTTCGCCGCGAAAATGACCCGCCCCGGCGTCTTCCGCCAACGCCTCGACGCCGTGTTGAACCGCGGCCGCGGGTGCGGGTGCGCCAAGACGCGCGGCACAGGTGGGCAGTTGACGGAGCGCGAGGCGTCGTTGTTCCGCTTCGCCTTCGTCGACGGGGTGGAACCGACGAACAACGCCGCCGAGCGGGCGATCCGGCACGGCGTGATCTGGCGCAAGCAAAGCCATGGCCCGAAGAGCGAGTCCGGGGCGACATATCTGGCCAACATCTGGAGTGTCGTCGAGACCTGTCGTCAGCAAGGCCGTCACGCCTGGGACTTCCTCGCCGATTGCTTCGACGCCGCAAAAGCCGGGCGATCGCTTCCCCGTCTCGTCACCCCGAACACGCAAACGCAGGCCGCCTGAGTTAACATGGGCCGTGAACTTCTACCTTCCCCGTGTCGCGAGCGAGGAACCCCAAACAGATGCATTATTGCTTGCATCTTCAAGTGTAGCACCTTCACCTTTGCAGACGCAAACGTGAGGGAATTTTTTTTGCAGCACCTCAAAAGCATCGCTTTAGCAAAGCGGTGCCGTCTTCTCACAACTCTTTGCCAGACAACACTTGCGACGATCAGCCTCTGGCGCTGACACGGACGCTTATCCCCGTCGTCCCATCTGGGGCCTTGGTCGATCCGGATCTGATTCGCCTCGTCCAGGCGTGGGACACGATGCCCGAGAGCATGAAGGCGGTCATCCGGTCGCTGGCGGAGGTCACGATTCCGGCTGAGTAAATCACGCTCCCAGTGACGCAAGGGGACGACAGGCTTCCTTGGGACGCGACGGGTTGACTCCGGAGAAAGTGGTCCATCGCTTGGAACTCTGAGACATCCATCGCCTCCTTCGGGATGAATCGAGAAGGGTGAGGCGCACCAGACGTGATGACACGGAAGTGTCGTTTGCCAATGCCGGGATTTGACAGTTGTCAGTTTGCCGGCAACTGTCCCGGCATGCGTGCGGCGCAGGACATGGAATACATGGGAGAGGCGGGAGTCCGAAGGTGACAGACAATGCGCCGAACGCCTGAAAACCAATGATTCAGAACGGGACGCCAATTAGATATGAATGCCTGTAAAAATTCCTTTTTCGTGTCACGCCTGGGCCGCGCCCCGATGCTCCGTTGGCAAATTTCGTTCGGGTACAATTTCTTAAATTTGACCATCGGGGAAGTGGTGCCTTCAGACGAAAAAGGTTGCCAACATGCGGACGATCCATGTGCGGGGAGCAACAAGAAATCAAATATTTTCCATTTTATTTTGGAATATATGACGCCCATCATGTAGGATCGGCAAAATTAACTCCCGTCGGGACGGGGGATTACGCCGTCGGCGACCCGGTTGACTCGGCGCGTGGCCGCAACGCCTATCTCTTCAGGACGACGCACTCCCCCACGGATCATGGGACGGGCCCCGCCGGCAACGCCGCGGCTAGTGAGCAGCACCTTGGACGACGCCCGCCCAATGGAACGATTTGAGCCTTCCGCAAACGCATTGGCCCCGCCCACCCAGGGCCGGGAAGATGTCCCCATGGCGCTGACGGACATGCTCAAGGACGGCTTGTCGTTGTTGTGGCGCGGGTATGAGTACGCCCGCGACTTGGGGGCCGGGCGCGGGGACTTCTCGTTGGACACCGCCGCCTTGGGCGAGGCGGGCCTGTCGGCCATCGACCTCCGGTGGCTGACGGCCCGGGGCTACATCGCCGCCGCCCCGACCGATGCTTCCCCCGCCTTTCCCCGCCTGAACCGTCCCGCCGCGGGAAAGGTCACATGCCACGTCCTGACCGACGCCGGCGTCGCGTTCGCCTGCCGGATTCTGTCTCCGGCTCTTGAGGCTCCGCACCCTGCGCCGGCTGGCGCGCCGGCGCCGGCGCAAGCGCCGAGCTGGGACGCGGACCGGAAGGAACTCCGGTACGGGACGACCGTCGTCAAGCAGTTCCGGTGGGCGGCGGTCAACCAAGAGACGATCCTCATGGCGTTCGAGGAGGACCACTGGCCGGCGCGCATCGATGACCCGCTGCCGCCCAAGCCCGACGTGGATTCGAAGCACCGGCTGCACGACACGATCAAGTGCCTCAACCGGAATCACAAGGCCCGCCTGATCCGCTTCAGCGGGGACGGGACGGGGGAGGGGATCGTGTGGTCGGCCCGTGCCGCGGCCGACGCCGACGACTGACCGGTCCCGCCCCGCGCCGCCGTGGTTCCCCAGCGGTTCCCTTCCCCCGCGGCCCCGCGGCCTGTTAAGTCAACTCGTGCCGTCGCCCGGCGGCCCGAGGAATTCCCCGTGGACGGATTCGACGCCGGCCGGTCGGGCTGGCGGCCCGACCTGAACGATCCCCGCGACTACCGCCTCACCCATCCGGCCGTCCGCGAATTGGCGGCCGTGCTCGGCAGCCCGCCGCGGTCACGCCGGCTGCCGGCCGGCGTCGATTTGCGGGAGTTCTTGCCACCGGCCGAAGACCAGGGCGGGTTGAGCGCGTCGGCCGCCTTCGCCGTCCTGTCGCTAGCCGGGTATTTCGACGCGCGCGCGGCCGGGCGGCCGCCGGATGCGTCCCGCCTGTTTCTGTACCAGATGACGTTGAAATTACTGCGGCTGCCCGCCGGCGCCGACGTCGGCCTCCGCGCGACATTCAAAGCGTTGGCCCGATTCGGAGGCCCGCCGGAAGCGCACTGGCCATCGACCGAGGCTCAAGCCCGGGTCGACCCGACCGACGGATTCCTGTTCGCGTTTGCCCGGGAGTACGCGGGGATGCGCTACCTGCGCGTCGGCGGCGCCGACGGGGCCAAGACCCTCCGGGCGGTGAAGGCGTATCTGGCCGCGGGTTTGGTGACGGCGTTCGGGTTCGCCGTCCCGACGTCGCTGACGGCGGAGGCCGACGTCCCCTACCGCCCGCAGTTCGACGCCGTCCGCGGCGGCCACGCGGCCCTCGCGGTCGGGTACGACGACGCCCGCCGCATCGCGTCGACGACCGGGGCCTTGCTGTTCCGCAGTTCGTGGGGGCCGGGTTGGGGCGAACGCGGCTACGGGTGGCTCCCGTACGAGTATGTCACGAGCCGGGCGGCGGCGGACTTCTGGACGGCCCTCCGGCCGGACTGGGCCGCCGCCGGCGTCCTCACCCGCCCCGCGCCGGACGCCGGCTGAACCATCGGTCGTGGTTCCCCATCAGTCCGGGGCCGTCCCCACCCCTTCCCTAGTGCGCCCGGCTTGGCCTGTTATCTTCATTCCTAGCCGTCCAAAAAATCTTCGCGACCCTTTACACCAAAAGACACATGAGCCAACAGAAGCTGACCATCAAGACGTCCATGGAATTGGACGAGGCCCCGTTCGGCAAGGACGTGTCCCGGACCATCTGGGTTGATTCGGCGTTCCAATCGACAGTCCACATTTGCAAGGACAAGGCCGAAAAATGCTTTCGCGTCGAAGCCGGGTTGAAGTCCCTTCTTAAGTTCTTCGCCCTCACCCCGGCGGCCACCAAAAAGGAGAAGGAAGACGGCAAGGAAAAATCGACGGCGGTTGACCTCCCGAGAAACAAGCTCCACTTCTCCACGGCCGGGCCCGCGGCGGCCGGGGTGGTCCAGAAGAACGGCCCGGCGGACATCTCGTCGCCGAAGCTCTCCCTCTCGGACTCCCAGACGTACGTGGAGGGCCAGATCGACTTGCTGTTCGGCAAAGACCAAGGCGAGTTGGAGACGATCACGTTTTTCAACTACACCGGCTACGACGTGGCCGTGACGATCATCCAAGGCCGCGACATGACGCCGTGTGACCCGGACGGCGCTGAGACGTGCGAAAACGCCCCGGCCGAAGCCGCCTAGTCCGCGGCAACCCCCGCCGGTCTGATCCCCGTCCCCCGCCAAGGATTCCCCCATGCCGGAACTGTTGCACCCGGGCGTGTACGCCTTCGAAGTGTCGTCCGGGGTGCGCCCGATCGAAGGCGTCAGCACCTCGACGGCCGCGTTCGTCGGCGTGGCCGACAAGGGGCCGATCCCGGGGACGACGCTGCCAAACGGCCGCGCGGCCCAACCGGTGATGGTCACCAGCATGACGGAGTACTTCCGCCGCTTCGGCTCGTTCCGGCCGGACAGCTTCCTGACGTACGCCGTCCGGGCCTTCTACGAGAACGGCGGCCGGCGGTTGTACATCGTGCGCGTGGCCCCAACGATCCCGGCCACCGCGACGACACCCGCCAAAGTGACGGCGACGTGCGCGACCGGGGCGGTCGACAATCTGCAGGTTTCCGCGGCGAACGAGGGCAAGTGGGGGAACGCCATTTGGGTCCGCATCGCGGCCTCGTCCAACCTCGAAGTGACGCCCGCCGGCGTCAAGAAATTTTTCACCCTCCAAGTCTTGTACGGCGAGAAGGCCGACGACGCGAAGCGGAACATCGTCGAGTCGTTCGAAGATTTGGCATGGGAGAGTGAAGACCCGCGGTACGCCGTCACCGTGATCAACAGCCGGTCTGAATACATCGCCATCACCAAGTCCCTGCCGGGGCTTCCGAAGGTCAATTTCGAGTACAAGGCGGACGGGTTCACGCCCGACCCGACCAAAGACAACCCGAAGCCATTAGGCCAATCGCCTCGGGAGGCCGGCAAGGACGCGGACGGCGGCAGCCTGAACTTCATCGGCGACGCGGCGACCGACAGCAAACTTGCCGGGTTCGGCCTCCGCGCCCTGGACAAGGTGACGGACGTCAACATGATCGCCATCCCCGGCCGCGGCGACTTGGCGGGGCGAGGCATGGAATATTGCAAAAACGAGCGGGCCCTGAACGACGCCTTTTTCATCGGCGACGTCGGGACGCTGGACCCAACTGCCGCCCGATCGACGAGCCCGCCGGTGAACCCGGCCGACCTCGCGGGCGCGGTCGACTTCGGACAGAAATTCGCCAAGGCCGCGGGCGACTACGGGGCCGTCTATTTCCCGTGGGTCTGGTCGACGGACCCGCGCGGTTCCGGGCCGAACCCGCGCATCCTGCTGCCCCCGTCCGGGTTCCTCGCCGGCATCTACGCCCGGACGGACAACTCCCGCGGCGTGTTCAAGGCCCCGGCCGGGACGGAGGCCGGCGTCGCCGGGGCGCTCGACGTGGCCACGGCGGTGAGCGACACCGAGCAAGACCGGCTCAACCCCATCGGCATTAACGTCGTCCGCACCGTGCCGACGGCCGGCATCGTCGTCTGGGGCACCCGCACCATCGGCAACAACGCCGAGTGGCGGTACATCCCCGTCCGCCGCATGGCCATCTTCCTTCGCGTCAGCATCTACTACGGCATTCAGTGGGCCGTCTTCGAGCCGAACGACGAGCCGCTGTGGGCGTCCCTGCGGCTAAACGTCCGCGCCTTCATGCTGACGCAGTTCCGGGCCGGGGCGTTCCAAGGGGGCAAGCCGGACGACGCCTTCTTCGTCCGGTGCGACGCCACGACGACCACCCAGCAGGACATCGACAACGGCGTGGTCAACATCCTGGTCGGCTTCGCCCCGCTGAAGCCGGCGGAATTCGTCGTGTTGAAACTGAGCCAGAAGGTCAACCAGCCGGCCGCGTAAGCCCCCAACCCAGCGAGACGACCGATGGCCCGCCTGAACGCGACGACGAACCGGTTCGACCCGTACCGCAGCTTCCGCTTCAAAGTGAAGTGGGACGGCCAGTACGTGGCCGGCCTCACGAAGATGGGCGCCCTGAAGCGGACGACCGAGATGGTCGAGTTCCGCGAGGCCGGGGAGAACATCACCAGCCGCAAGCTGCCGGGCAAGACGACGTACGCCGCCGTCACGCTGGAGGCGGGCGTGACGTACGACACGGCGTTCGAGGACTGGGCCAACTTGGTGAACGACTTCGCCAGCCACAGCCTGACCTCGCTGAAGGACTTCCGCAAGAACCTCATCGTGGACGTGTTCAACGAGGCCAACCGGGTGGTGCTGTCGTACCAGTTGTACCGCTGCTGGGTCGCGGAGTACCAGGCCTTGCCGGACTTGGACGCCGGGGCCAACGCCGTGGCGATCACGACGATCAAGCTGGAATACGAGTGGTTCTCCCGCGACCAGGACGTCAAGGAAGAAGCCGGCCCCGCCAAGCTCGGGTAAGCCATGGCCCCGCCCGACCTATCAGACAGCGTGGTGGCGTTGCCGGGCGGCCTGATCGCCGCGGACGGCCGCCGGCTGGCCCGGGCCGAGTTGCGGCCGCTGACCGGGGCCGAGGAGGAGTGGCTCGCCGCCCGCCCGAGCGAGCCGAGTGCGCCGGCCGTCACGCGGCTGTTGGCCGCGTGCGTGGTCCGGTTGGACGGCGTGCCGGCGGACCGGGAACTGGCGCGGCGGCTGCTCGTCGGGGACCGCGACTACCTGATGCTCCAGTTGCGCCGCCTGACGCTGGGCGACCAGGTCCGGGCCGTCGTCCCGTGCCCGGCCTGCCGCGAGAAGATGGACGTCGAGTTCGCCGGCGCCGACGTGCCGGTCGAGGCGCGGCCGCAGACCGCCGCCGCGTACGCGCTGGCCTGCGGCGGTCGCACGATTCGGTTCCGGCTCCCCACGGGGGGGGACCAGGAAACGGTGGTCGGCCTGTCGGCGCCGGCGGCCGCGGCGGCGCTGCTGGATCAATGTCTGATGGACGACGGCGGAAGCCCGCTGACCGCGGACGACCGGGCGGCCGTGACGGAGGCCATGGGGCGGTTGGCCCCCCGGGTCGAGGCGGACTTGGCGCTGACGTGTCCGGCCTGCGGCCACGCGTTCGAGGCTCCGTTCGACACGACGGCCTTCTTCCTCCATGAAATGCGGGCCGGCGGCAAGCGCTTGCTGCGCGAGACGCACCTGTTGGCGTTCCACTACCACTGGAGCCAAGCAGAAATCCTGAGCCTGCGCCGGGACCGGCGACACGCATATCTGGCGTTGTTGAGTGACGAGTTGCGGCCGGGGTGAAAGGGGCGAGGCGGATGGCGAATTACTTGGACCGAGTCGCCGAGGCGGGGGCGCGGACGACGGCGCCGTTCGCCGGGGCGCCCGCCGCTCCGCCGCTGATGCCGAGTCCCTTGGGCGCCGTTCGTCCGACGGCGGGCGCGGGGGACTTCGACGCCTTCCTCCAAGCCGGCGAACTCACGACCCACCCTTCGGCCTCCGCAGCCGTCTCGTTCGCCCCGACGGCCGTGCCCGCCCGGCCGGCGGCGATGCCCGCCGGTCCCCCGTCGCCGGCTCCGAAAATTTCGGCGGCGGAAACGCCCCCCTTGGCCCGGCCGGCCGCGGCCGCCCCGCCGGCCCCGCGCCCGGCCGTGGCGCCACGTCCGGCCGAGGCCCCACGATTCGACCGGCCGGACCCTGTCCCCGCGACGCCGGTCGTCCGACTTCCGCGTGACGGGACGGCGAACCACGCGGAAGCGGCGGTCCTTGACCCAGTCTTCGTCCCTGATCCGACCGTCACGCATGTTCGCATGCCGCGCGGCCTTCGGCCCGTGACTGAGGGCGCCGTGCATGAAGCGGCGAACCCCAAGCCCGATCAACCACACGTGGTCCCTTGGCCCGTTTCCCACCCGGCCGCCCGACTGTTGGCTTCCGTCGGCCGCCCGGCCGACACGCCCGCCCCGGCCGGCCGCCCGGCGACGGTCGCCGAAGAAGAGCCGCCGGCCATGGGCGTGGTCGAATACACGGCGCTGGCAATGGAGCCGGCCACGCCCCCGGAGGAGTGGCGCGTGGCCCGGCGCTCGCCCGCCGGCGACACATCCAAGACGCCGCCACCGGAACCGGCCGTCGCGCTTCGGCCCGCGGTGACGCCCGCCCCGACACCCGCGGCCGCCCCGCCCGCGCGCGGGCCGGAGCCGCGCCCGCCGCGCCTGACCATCGGCCGGATCGACGTGGCCGTCCACGTCCAACCGCCGCCCGCCCCGACGGCGCCGCCCGCCGCGGCCCCGGCGCCCGACTGGCCCCACGGCGACTGGGACCGCTTCACCCTGACCCGATGACACCCGCGGCGAAGGCCGCCCGCCGAGACGAGCCGACATGAGTGTGGACGCCATCAGCAGTGTCACCGGTTTCCTGCGCCAGTTGCTCCTCCGGCAACTGAAGCATGCCCATCCCCTGTTGGCGCTTCAGGTGACGACGCTCCCGCCCGGCAAGGCCCTGTCCGAGGTGAAAGGGGCGAACCTGTACCTGTACCGCGTCGCGGAAAGCCCGTTCACGAGAAATCAGCCGTGGCGCGGCGACCGAAAGCCGCAGGCCCCGACCGCGCGGCCGGCCCTCGGCCTGCAACTCTTCTACATGATCACCCCGCTGGACCCGGACGCCGGCGACGACCCCACGGGCACGGTCCCGTCGCACCAGTACCTCGGGGCGATCATGCTCACCCTCCACGAAAACCCGGTGCTGAACGACGTTCACTTGCCGGCCGGCGGCGGCCTGCCGGAAGTGGACGGAGACACGCTGACGGCCTCTGTCCACGATAGCTACGAGACGGTCAAGGTGATGCTCCTGCCGGCCACCGTGGACGAGGTGACGAAGATCTGGGCGACGATGAACGAGCCGTACCGCCTGTCGGTGGCGTATGAGGTTTCATTGGTGGAATTGACGCCGACGGCGCCCCCATCGCCGCGGGCCGGCATCGTCCTCTCGACCGGCGTCTTCGTGGAAACGCTCTACCCGCCGCAGGTGACCGGGCTGGAGCCGCCGACCGGCCCGCTGCAAACCGCGGGCGGGGCGGCCAAAGAATTGACGATCACCGGGTCCGGCCTGCTCTACCCGCGCGACCCGAAGTCGCCGTTGGCAAAGCAACTGCCGGCCGTGACCGTGGGCGGCCGGCGCGTCGCGTTGAAGCCGGGCGTGGCCCCGACCGACGCCGCGGTCACCGTTCTGCTGCCGGCCGACTTGGACGCCGGGCCGCACGCCGACGTGCGGGTGACGGTCAACGGCGCGACGAGCGCGCCTCTGACGTTCACCATCGACCCGTGGGTCTCTGGCACGCGCCCTCTGCGAACGGCGGTCCCGCCGGAGGCACCCGGCACGACTGATCCGGCCGCCCACCTAGTGTTCACCGGCGTCGCGACCGCCAAGCCGACGGCTGTCCACTTCCAATTGGGCGGCGCGGCGGCCTTGCCCAAAAATAACTTCGAGCCGGCAGACCCCACGAAACCCGACGAAATCGCCCACATCCCGATCCCGACGAATTTGGAAAATGGCCTGTATATGGTGCGGTTGGTCTTAGCCGACGGGAGCGTGTCGAATGCCCGGACACTGGAAATTATCCCGCGGGTGGACGAGGTGGCTGTCGCGACCGACGGCGATGGACACAAATTAACCGTGTCCGGGGCGCGGTTGGGCTCCAAGACGGAAGCCCGGCTCGTGCTGGACGGCGTTGCGTACTTGGCCGCCCCGAGCGTGGCGACGCCCGACACGTTCACGTACACCCTGAAACGGAAACTCCCGGCGGGGCCGCACCGGCTCGCCGTGAGCATCGACGGCCATGTGTCCCGAACCCTTAACTTTCCGGTGCCGCCTGCGTGACGATCCCGCCATGACCTGGTCCGACGCCAACCAGCGCCACCTTGTGGCCGCCCTCGCGGGAGTTCGCGCCGCACTGGAACGGCACGCCGGCGTCCCGGCCGCGAATGACCCGCCCGCCGTGGTGCCGGCAGAGGTCGGCCCGGCAGCGTTGGACGTGCTGTGCCGGCTGTTCGGCCTGTCGCCGTTCGAGCGGGCGGTCATCGTGCTGTGCGCCGGCATGGAATTGGACGGCGCGTTCGCCGGCCTGTGCGCCGCCGCGCACGGCGACGCCGCCCGGCCGCACCCGACGTTCGGCCTAGCGCTGGCGGCCCTGACGGAACCGCACTGGAGTGCCGTCACCCCGGCCGGGGCACTGCGGCGGTGGCGGCTGGTCGAGCCCCTGCGACAAGGCGCGCAGCCGCTGACGGCCGCCCCGCTGAGGATCGACGAGCGTGTGCTGAGTTTCCTCACCGGCGTCCCGCACTTGGACGCTCGGCTGGCCGGCGTGGTATGGCCGGCGGCAACCGCCCCAGACTTGGTCCCGTCCCACGAGGCCGTCGCCCGGCAAATCATGGCGGCGTGGGGCTTGGCCGGCGGCCGGCCGCCGCTGATCGAATTGAGCGGGGCGGACGGGCCGAGCCGGCTGGCCGTCGCCGCCGCCGGGGCCGCCGCGGCGGGCCTGCGCCTGTTCACCGTGGCCGCCGACGCCGTCCCGGCCGGGGCCGGCGAGGCGGAAGAGTTCGCCGTGATCTGGGAGCGGGAGTCCGCTCTGTCGGCCGGCGCGTTGTACGTGGACGCCGACACAATCGACCCGGCGGACGGCCGGGCGGCGGCCGTCACCCGCCTGTTGGACCGGGTCGGCGGCCCGGTCGTCCTGAGCGCCGGCGACCGCTGGCGGCCGCTGCGCCGGCCGACCCGGTCGCTGGAAGTCCGCAAGCCGACGCGGGACGAGCAGCGCGCCCTCTGGCAACACCTGCTGGCCGGGGCGGCGGACCTGAACGGTCACGCGGGGCGCCTCGCCGCTCAATTTCACCTGACCGTACCGGCCATCCGCGCGTCGGTCGCCGACGCGCTGGCGGCGCCCGGCGGCGCGGACGACCTTGACCGCGCCCTGTGGGACGCCGGGCGGTCGCAGGCGCGGCCGCGATTGGAGGCGCTTGGCCAACGGATCGAGCCCGCCGCCGGGTGGGACGACTTAGCGCTCCCCGCGGCCGAGACGCGGACGCTGCGCGAGATCGCCGCCCACGTCGCCCAGCGCGCGACCGTCTACGACGCGTGGGGCTTCGGCCCGCCCGGCGGTCGCGGCCTCGGCATCAGCGTCCTGTTCTGCGGGCCGAGCGGCACGGGCAAGACCCTGGCCGCCGAGGTGTTGGCCGGCGCGCTCCGCCTCGACCTGTACCGGATCGACTTGGCCGGCTTAGTCAGCAAGTACATCGGGGAGACGGAGAAGAACCTGCGCCGCGTGTTCGACGCCGCCGAGGACGGCGGGGCCGTCCTGTTCTTCGACGAAGCCGACGCCCTGTTCGGCAAGCGGACGGCCGTGACGGACAGCCACGACCGGTACGCCAACATCGAGGTCAACTACCTGCTGCAGCGGATGGAGTCGTACCGTGGCCTGGTCATTCTGGCGACGAACCGCCGGGGGGACTTGGACGCGGCTTTCCTGCGCCGCCTGCGCTTCGTGGTGCCGTTCCCGTTCCCGGACGCGGCCCAGCGGGCGGAGATTTGGCGGCGCATGTTCCCGGCCGCCGCCCCGACCGCCGGCCTGGACTGGTCGAAGCTGGCCCAACTGAACGTGGCGGGGGGGAACATCCGCAACATCGCCGTCCACGCCGCCTTCCTGGCGGCCGACGCCGGCGAGCCGGTCCGGATGCCCCACCTGGCCCGCGCCGCCGCCGCCGAGTTCGCCAAACTGGAAAAGCCGCTGGCCGACGCGGCGCTGGGAGGCTGGACATGATGGCCGAGCCTGTCCAAAAGAAATCCGTGGCGTGGCAGAAGCCGACTGTGGCTCCACCCATTGTACATGAAGTAGTGGCCTCGCCGGGCCAAACCAAGGCCGGCGTGACCGGGGCATTTATGGAACCGCGGACCGAGCACGATATCGCCACAATGGCGGTAGAGTGGCCGATGGCAGACTGTGTGCCGACAGGGTCATGCTTGAGTAACGTAATTTCACTATATTCATCCCCCAACCAAGCGTCTCATGGAGCAGACCTGTCATACGAATTGCAGGATGCCCCACAGGGGGAATCGGCAATTATTCGTGTTCAGAAATGGCTTTTGAAATACAAAGATGCCATCGTAGAAGCGGAATCGCAATTTAAAATTGACCGCCGCGCAATCGCGGGCGCGATTGCGTGGGAGGCCATCGAGAACAATAACCGCACCAACAACATGGCTATGTCCGTTGGGATGGGCCGCGCCGTTGGACCCGGCAAGGTTCATGTGCGGCGTGAAAGGATGAACCTGATTACAGGCGGTGGAGAAGACACGGCGGCTAAGCAGGCAGAAGACCGTGGATACCTCGATCATGTGGAATTTGCGAAACGGGTCGAGTTGCTCAAGACTCCCGAGGGTGCCGTCAAATACATCGCCGGTATCATGGCCGGCATTGCCGACATCGCCCGACCGATCCAAGACATTCGTTTTCGGCCTGATTTACTGACAGACATCTACCAGTCGCGCGACCTTGAACAATGGCAGGCACACGTCCGCTCCAAAAAATCAGGCGAGCCGTTTCGCGTGGGCAATGACATGGGCCGCTGGGTCGCGGCGAATGTTGCCGCCTTGGAGTTGGCAGTCGGCAAACCGCCCGAGACGCGAGTGTTTGACCCGATGCAGATTGAAAACATTATCAAGTCGATGGCCGACGCCGATCATCAAAACGGGCCAATAATACAAAGAAGTGCAACAACTGCTCGTGAGAACCATGTTCCGCCCGTCGTACACGAGGCGCTCGACTCTCCCGGCCAGCCTCTGGACGCCCAGACAAGGGCGTTCATGGAACCACGACTGGGACATGACTTTGGCGGTGTCCGCATCCATACGGACGCCAAAGCCGAGGCGGCAGCGAATGCCGTTAACGCACAGGCATTCGCCAGCGGGAGCCATGTGGCATTCGCGACGGGTCAATACAGACCGACGGACACCGCCGGCAAAATTCTGTTGGCTCACGAATTGACTCATGTGATTCAACACACCAACAACCCCGTCATGTCGAGCAGAGTGACGGAAGTGCTTTCCCCGGATAGCCCGGCTGAACGGGAGGCTAACGAGGCATCCGAGGGCCTGTTTAAAGGGCGGCGTCCGACGGCGTCCCGAAATCTAGTCGCGGGTTTGGCGCGGCAACAAGTTTCACCGGAAATTACGCCGTTCAATGAACAACTGAGCCAAGATGTCCAACCTGGAGACGTCGTCGTGCGCTCCGGAACATTTTCTGGGAAGAATCCCCTGGTGATGATCATCGGTGAGCCGTATAACCATGGAGGAATTGCGATCAACGGTCAGCAAATCCACCACGTCGAATCGAACGGTTATGAAACCGTTCCCAAGCAAATATTTTTCGATCCGTCCAATGCGAGCGGCGGCGCCGTAATCCGGTTCCAAGGCACGCATGCGTCGTTAATACGTGGTAGAGTTGTCGATATCGTCAAATCTCAAAGATATAAACGAATCACTGGCAATCCATTCTCGACCGCTGACGATCTCCGGACAGTAAATTGCAATGAATTCACTCACGAAGTTTTCCGGCAAGCCATTGCGGAGTTGATGGCTATCGCCCAAGCGAATGACCCACAAATGTTCCAGGCGCTTCTGGCTGAATACGGCGACCCTGCCCACGCGGGTCAGGCGAAGCAGCTCATTGCCCCCAAGACCGTGGAATTTGATACGGGTGGCATGACAACACGCACTGCGGTCAACATCGCTGAACTAGCTGGTTCGATCTCAGTGAACAAGGACGCGGCTGCCCGCGGCGAAGTCAAGATTGAATTCGAAGGCAATATTCAGACGAGAAATCTTTATCCAGTCGAATGGATGACATCTTGGAACCCATTTAAGGCGCACATGTATTCAGAAGGATTTTATACAGTCGCTGTACTGAGAACTTATACTCCAGATTCATTTATAAATTCTAAATATTTTCAAATCGTTCGTCGGGTAATACCGGGAGAAAAGTAATCTTAATTTGATTGAATTACATTCGCTGGCATATTTTTCAATCAATTACCAAATACTCATGATAATTGGCGTTGCTTGTGAAATCGATAAACATCGAAAGCTTGACACTCACAGTCACCGGCACCGCCGCCGGACACGAAACCCGCGTCGGCGCGCTCACGCGACTGGCGCTAGACCTGGTGGCGGACCGGCTGGCGATGCCGTCGGCCGCCGTGGACAACATTGACCGGCTATCTATCGACGCCGGGCCGCTGCGGCTCGACGTGTTGACCGACGAGGCGGCGGCGGAGCAGATCGCGGGCGCGATTCTGGATGCGGTGGCGTTGAAACTGTCCGTATGAGAGGGATGAGCATGGCGACCTTGAAAGGCGCGTTCATGAACCTGGGGGCCGGGCTGCTCGGCGCCCTGCCGAACCTCGTCGTGTTCCAGTTTAATCCGGACAAGGTCACGCGCACGCCGACGCTCGTCCAGCCGCCGCGGGCCAACGCCGGGGCCGGCCGGCAAGACGCGCTGCCGCAAGTGGGGGAGCCGAGCGAGGCCATGTCGTTCACGCTGAAGCTCGACGCGACGGACCAACTCGCCCGCGGCAACGCGCTCGCGGCCGCCAACGGCATCCTGCCCACGCTGTCGGCCCTCGAGATGCTCATGTACCCCAAAAGTCCCGTCAGCCTCGACTTGTTCAAGCTCGCCGGCGGGCCGGCCCCGCACCAGCACACGCCGGACAAGCTGGACACCGTACTCTTCTTCTGGGGGACGTTCCGCGTCTTCCCGGTCGCCCTCACCGCCCTGAGCATCACCGAGACGAGCTACTCCACCCTCCTGCTCCCCATCCGGGCCGAGGTGGCCGTCTCGCTTCAGGTCCTCACGCCGAGTCAATTGGCCGCGGACGCGGCCGTGGCGCGCGGCGCATATGCATACAGCCGGGCCGTGAAGGAAGTGATGGCCGCCCTGAACCTCGCCAACGCCGTCGACTTCGGCGTCAGCGCGGGCGCGGCCTTGCCGTTCTAACCCCCCGGAGGTCGGACATGATCGCGAAAGGTAGTCGGTACGAGACGATCGGCGCGGCCGAGGTGACGGACGCCGACGGCCGCACGCACATGGCCCTGAAACTCCGCCTGACGCCGCCGACGCCGGCCGGGTACTTGCACACGGTGACGGCCGGCGAGCGTCTCGACACCTTGGCGTACCGCTACTACCGCAACGCGGAGAAATTCTGGCTCATCGCCGACGCCAACGACGAACTGGACCCCGACGACCTGCTGGTCCCCGGCCGGGAACTGCGGATCCCGCCGGACCGGGCGGCCTGAGCATGGCCGACCTGTCCTACCTGATCGAATTCGGCGGGGAGGCGGCCGACGCCGACTTCTACGGGGCCGTGCTGTCCCTCACGGCGACGGAAGGCGTGGCGGCGGCGGGCGCCCTCCGGCTGCGGCTGCGGATCGAGCCGCGGCCCGACGGGTCGTGGCCGTTTCTGGACGACGACCGGTTCAGCCTGTTCCGGCGGGTTAAGGTGTCCCTCGGCTTCGGGTCCGGGTCCGGGGTCGCGGGCGCCCTGGCCGGGCTAGCCGCGGGGGACGCCAAACTGGTCCCGGTGTTCGACGGGTACATTACTGCCGTCGCCCCGGCCTTCGACAGCCGGCCGGGGGAGAGCGCCGTCGAAGTGCAGGCGGGGGACACGAGCGTGTTGATGGGACTGGAGGAGAAGATGGCGACGTGGCCCAACTTGGCGGACAGCGACATCGTCCGGCGGATCGTCGGCGGGTACGGCGTCCGCGCGGACGTGGCCGACACGGCGACGACGCACCAGGAGGCCGACACCACCGTCGCCCAGCGCGGCACCGACCTGCAATTCGTCCGCGAGCTGGCCCGGCGAAACGGGGCCGAGTTCTTCTTCGAGACGGCCGCGGCCACCGGCGACGTGACCGCCCATTTTCACCCGCCGCGCCTGGACGGGACGCCGCAGCCCGACTTGGCCGTCCAGTTCGGGGCCGCGAGCAACCTGCGGCACTTTCACGCACGCCTGGCCGGGCAGCGGCCGCTGCACGTGAAGGTGCAGCAGATGGACGTGAAGGCGAACGGCCCCAACGTGGGCAGCGCCGCCGACCTGTCCCGCCCCAAGCTCGGGGCGCGGGACTTGGCCGACCTGACGGCCGGCGCGCTCGACGAGGCGGTCCGGCCGCAGGACGCCCAAGCCCAAATGCTCCTGCTCGGGCCGCCAACCAGCGACCCGACCGAATTGCAGACACTGGCCCAGGCGGCCCGGGACGACGCCGCGTGGTGCGTCCACGCCCGCGGCGAGGTCAACACGGAGGCGTACCAGGCCGTCTTGCGGCCGCGGCGGCTTGTCCTGATTAAGGGCGCGGGCCGTCCGTTCAGCGGAAAATATTACGTGACGAGCGTCACCCACGCGCTGACCGCGGACGGCGGGTACGCTCAGACGTTCGAGGCGGTCCGCAACGCGCGAGACTTGGACGGGTCCGAGTCGTTCGGCGGCGACGGGCCGGCCGCCGCAATCCCCGGAGTGTCCCCATGACGAACCCCCCGCAGGAAATCTTGGCCCGGCTGATCGAGCGCGTCGAGGGGCGGTACTACGGCAAGTACCGCGGCCGCGTGACCGACAACGCGGACCCGGACAACTTGGGCCGCGTCCGGGCGACCGTCCCCCGTCTGCTCGGCGACCGGGAGACGGGGTGGGCGCTGCCCGCCTTCGCGTACGGCGGACTGGCCGAGCAGGGGCTGTACGCCGTGCCGGCCGTCGGGGCGGGCGTGTGGGTCGAGTTTGAGGGAGGCGACCTGAGTTACCCGATTTGGGCGGGGACGTGGTACACCGGCGGCGCGGTCCCCGAGGGGGCGACGCCGGGCCGGAAGGTGTTCAAGACCGCGAGCGCCCACAAGATCGTCCTCGACGACGACGCCGGGACCGTCGAGATCATGGACGCGAACGGGAACAGCGTCAAGATGGCAGCCGACGCCGTCACCGTCACCGCCGGGACCGCGGTGCGGATCGCGGTGGAGGCCCCGAAGATCGAACTGGTGGACGGGTCGACGCACCCGCTCGTGTTCGGGGACAACTTGCTCCAGTACCTGAACCAACTGGTGCAGATTTACCAGGCGCACACGCACCCCGGGGAGTTGGCCCTCGGCGTGTTCCCGGTCACGCCGGCGCCCCCCGTGCCGCCGATGCCCCCGGCGACCCCGGCCCTGCTGTCCGCCCGCGTGACCACCGGCTAACGAGGAGGGTCCGATGGCCTTGAACGCGAACGCGATGGCCGACCAGATGGTTGCCGCCATGAAGGCCGCGTGGAAAACGTTGAAGGGGGAAGACTTCCCCGGCGGGGACACCACGGACGCGAAGGTGATGTTCTTGGCCGTCGCCGACGGCTTGGTGGCCTACCTGAAAGCCAACCCGGCGGAATTGGTCAGCGCGATCACGCTGGCGCGGCCGCCGACGCAGGTCACGGCCGTCAGCATCACGCACGCCGTCATCAGTGTGGCCGTCAAGGCGACGTGAAATCCGAACTCCGACCGGCGAGCGACCATGACCGACCCGACGGCGACGACTGACCCGACGTCAAGTGACTCAATGGCGACCGACCCGCGCGTGCCGCGGTTCCTTGACTACCCGTACGCGGTGTCCGGCGGCGTCCCGGCCCTCACGACGGGGGAAGACCACCTGCGGGACCTGATCCTGCAAGTGTTGTTCACCTGCCCCGGGGAGCGGGTCAACCTGCCGGAGTTCGGCGTCGGCGTGCAGCGGCTGGTGTTCGAGCCGGCCGGCGACGCCATGCGGGCCGGCGCCCAGTTTTTGATCAGCTCGAACGTGCAGCGGTGGCTCGGCGACCGCCTCGACGTCGAGCAGGTCCTCGTCACCGGGGAGCCGGGGTACGAGGAGACCGTCACCATCGAAATCGTGTACGTCATCAAGGCCACGCGCCGGCGGCAGCGGCTGCAGGTGCAAGGGTGAGCAAATGAACGTTTCCCCCATCGCCGCCCCCGGTCTCCGTTGCCCGGCCGCCACGCCGGCGGCCGGCACGCTGGGCGTCGAGCGCGTCGCCGTGGACGACGCGAAGGGGACGCTCGCCGTGACGTTCACGGCGGAGCTGACGGGAGAGCAGTGGCAATTCATGGGGCGGCCCGGCTCTTACACGCTGACGGGCGGGCGGCGCACCTTCCCGCGCGTCGTCCGTGTCGGCCCGGCCTCGGCTGCCCCGCCCGGCCGGACGGTTGTGCTGACGCTGAACGAAATCGGCGACTTTTCCGTGTACACGCTCACGCTGACGCCGCCGGCCCCGGTCGGGAGAGGACACCG
>JAYUGD010000993.1:0-1072 GCA_043767785.1 Zavarzinella sp.
CGTGGCGTTTACAGACAACATGGGATTCGCCGTCCCGGAACTGCCGTCCGGGCGAGAGTCATTCTCGCCGGACGCCGCGTACTACGCCGGGCCGTTGCCCGAAAACGAAATGCGATTTGTGGAAGGGGCGCCCGACTTCGCCGTTGAAGTTCGCAGTGAAGGGGATTACGGCCCGGCCCCCGAAGCCCAGATGGCCGCCAAGCGGGCCGACTACTTCGCCGCCGGGACGCGCGTGGTTTGGGACGTGGACCCCCTCGCCGGCACGATTGACTGTTACTCGCCGGACGCCCCGGAAACTCCCCTTCGCTTCGTCCGCGGCCAAACCGCGAACGCGGAGCCGGCCGTGCCCGGCTGGCAGGTGGCTGTTGATTGGGTGTTGGGGTGAGAGGTCACTTCGTCCCGATCATCTCCTTCAGCGCGCCGGCCAGCCGCTTGCCCCCCTTGTACGCTTGGTACAGGGCCACTTCGCCGGCGGCTTTGGCGTACCCTTCGGGGGCGTCCGGGACGCCGTCTTTGGCCTTCTCGCTGTACTTCGACACCACCAGTTTGCCGCCCGCGTAGGCGACCTTGAAGCCGAGGGCAAAGCCCTCTTCGCTCCATGACCGGGGGGTGGTGTGCTTCTCCAATTCCTCGGCCGTCTTCTTCGGGTCGGCCTTCACGAGTTCCGCGATCTCCAAGACCGTTTTGCTGATGGAGGCCAGCGACACGTCGTTGCCCATCAGGCCGTCCCACATCGAATGGAGGCGCACCTGCTTGCCGTCGAGCTTGATGGCCGACTCGTTGCCGCCGCGGTCGCCGTCGGGCAGGTCGTCCGAGAAGCGCGTGATGTTGTGCAGCGGCTGGTGGATGTCCCCAATCAGGTGGAAGACCCACGTGAGTTGCACGGCCCGGTCCTCGCGGTTGGTGGCGTTGACGACGGCCTTCTTGGACAGGTCGATCTGCTTGACGATGTTCTCGGCCCCCTCCCCCGGCGGCTTCACCGTCGACCCCTCGGCGACGAACGGGACGTTGACGTAGTGCCACACCGGGCGGTTGAACGCCTGCCGGGCCGGCGGGCCGCCGCGGACCCAGT
>JAYUGD010000994.1:0-9372 GCA_043767785.1 Zavarzinella sp.
CCGGACCTGACGCCGTACACCCACGCGGCGCCGACGACCGATTTGAAGGCCGTCAACGTGGCCGGGGCGTGGGGGGCCGACTGGTCCGAGAAGGCGAACTTGGCGAAGGAAGACCAAGCGGACGACTTGCTGTTCAACGAAGTGATTTGGAAGTCGGTGAAAGGGGCCGCTTCGCGAGTGCCCCCGCCGGTGCGGGCCGCGTTCTTCCTGCCGCGGGCGAAGGCGGGGAAGGACGACGACGACGATGACGATTGACGGCACCCCCCCGGCGGTTACGCGGCGGCCGGGCCGAACGTCCAGGACAGCACGTCTTGGACGGCGGCGTTCAGGGCGCCGGTGGCGCCGGTGAAGCCGACGTAGGCGGCCGTGGTCCCGAGGACGGCGGCGAGGTTGAGGGCGTAGGCCTGCGTGGCGGCCCGGCCCGTCGCCGTGTCGGTGATCGTCACGGTCAGGGTCGTGCCGTCGTAGGTCATGACCACGCGGGTGACGTTCCCCGCGTTCAGCGCGATGCCGGCCGCGTTCAGGTCCACGGACCGGACGTAGGACGGGAAGGCCGCGTTCAGGTACAGGCCGGTCGAACTTGTCCCCTCGCCGGCGTTGTTGAAGAGGTCGAACTTGACGGCCGCGCTCTTGTCGATGCCGCGCTTCCCGGCCCCGTCCGAGCCGAAGCCGAGGCCGACGCCGCCGCGGCCGAGGGCCGTCGGCGAACTCGCCTGGACGGTAAACGTCACGCCCTCGGCCACGCCGGTCTGGCGAAGGGTAAACTCCGTGCGGAAGCGAGTGACGTCCACGGCCTGGCTGGTGAACACACTCCCCGTCTTGCCGGTCGTGCCGTCCGTGATCCTGGCCGCCGCCCCGGTGACGGCGGCGTTGCCGTTGTACGTCAGCGCCTCGGCCGACCCGGCGAACCCGCCGGCGTAGTCGACCGCCGGCGGGAGCGGGAGCGTCGCCGTCGCGGTGTTGGAATACGCGGACGGCCCGGCCGAATTGGTCGCCCGGACGCGGTAATAATACGTACCGCCGGCGCCGGTGTCGGTGTAAGCCGTCGGGCCGGCCGGGAGGACTTGCGTCACGAGGTTCTGCGTGAAGGCCGCGTCGGCCGCCCGGTCTAGTTCGAACCCGGTCTGGTTGGCGGCATTGTTGACCCAACTCAAAAGGGCGGACGACGCCGACGCGACGGCCGAGACGAGGGCCGTCGGGGCCGCCGGGGGCTGCACGGCCGGGGGGGTGTCGGCCTGGGCGCCGACGAAGTCGTTGTACCCGGACACGTTGAACGCGATGATGTGGTACTGGTAGAAGTGGCCGGCGGAAACGCCGGTGTCGCTCCACTCATAGAGGTTGGGGCCCGCGTGGGTGAATGGCGGCAGCGTGACGTATTCGGCGAACAGGCCGCGGTCGACCGCCCGCAGGATGCGGTAGCCGGCGGCGGTGACGCCCGCGTTGTCCGTCCACTGCAAGTCGATGGCCGCGGCGGAGACGCCCGCGACCAATGGGGCGGACGCCCGCGCCGGGGCGAGCGGGATCGTGACGGCCGTGGCGTTGGAGTAGGCCGACGGCCCGGCCGTGTTGGTCGCGCGGATGCGGTAATAGAACGTGCCGCCGGGGGCGAGGCCGGGGGCCGTGTCCGTGACGGCCGCCGGGCTGGCCGGCAGATTTTGCGTGAGCAGGTTCTGGGTGAAGGCCGCGTCGGCGGCCCGGTCGAGTTGGAACCCCGTCTGGTTGGCGGCGGTGTTCGTCCAGTTGAGGGCGACGGCCGTGGCCGCCGCCGGGGTCGACCCGAGCGCGGCCGGGGCCGTCGGGGCCTGGGCGGCGTTGGGCGAAAACGTCCACGTCAACACGTCCTGGACGGCCGTCAGCGCCCCCGTCGCGCCGGTGAAGCCGACGTAGGCGTTCCGCGTCCCGAGGACGGCCGGGAGGTCGAGTGAATACGTCTTGGTGTAGGACCGGGAAGTCGCCGTGTCGGTGATGGTCACGGAGAGCGTCGCGCCGTCGTAGGCCATCGCCACCCGGATGACGTTCCCCGAATTGAGGAGGACGCCGGCCGCCCCGAGGTCGGTGGCCCCGGCGTTGCCGGGGTACGCCCCGTTCGTGTACAGGCCGGCGGAGGTCGCCAGTTCCCCCGTCGCGCCGAAGATGTCGAGCTTGACCGCGGCGCTGTTCGGGATGCCGCCGGTTTGGCCGGCCGGGGCGCCGTACCCGAGGCTGCCCCCCTTCTGGCCCAAGGCGGTCGGCGAATTCGCCTGGATGGCGAACGTCATGCCGTCGCCCCGGCCCGTCTGCCGCATGGTGAACTGGACGGCGAACCGGCTGACGTCCACGGTCTGGCTCGTGAAGACGCTGCCCGCCTTGCCGGCCGAACCGTCGGTGACTCGGGCCGCCGTCCCGCTGACGGCCGCGTTGCCGTTGTATGTCAGGGCGCCGGCCGACCCGGCGAACCCGGCCGAGAAATCGACCACGGCGATCTGGGCCGACGTCGTCTGCGTGGCGGCGGCGGAGAACGGCGAATTGCCGAGGCCGTTGAACCCCCGGACGCGGAAATAGTACCGGGTCAGGGGCCGCAGCCCGCCGACGACGGACTGCGCGGCCCCCGGCGGGACGGTCGTCGCCGGGGTGAACGTGACGCCGTCCGCCGACTGCTCGATGGCGTACCCGGTGGCCGTGTTCGGGGCCGGAGTCGCGTCGGCCCACGTCAATTGCACCGACGTGCCGGAGAGCGCGACGGCCGCCAACCCGGTCGGCGCGAGCGGCAGGGCGTTCACCGGCGGCTTCAGCCCGTACACGACCAGGCTGTTGCCGGTCCCCACGTACACTTGGCCGTCCGCGACGGTCGGCATCGCGAATTTGTTCACCGGCGCCCCGATGTTGTCCGCCGGCGACTGGTTGCTGTTCCACAACTCCGTCGCGAGACTGTCGGCGGCGTAGGCGTGCAGGGCGTTCGTCTCCCGGTCGGGGATCCAGGCGATGCCGCCCGTCGCGCCGTTCGCCGAGACGCTCGGCGACCCCGTCAGGTTGCCGAACGACGGGGTGGGCGTCTCGGAGGCGACGGCGAGTTGGCCGGCCGGACTGATGGTGATGCGCTTGGCCTTCCCGCCGAACCCGCCGACGTAATACAGGGCGCTGTTGTACCAGACGGGCGAACTGAAGACGGCGTTGAGGAACTTCACCGGGGTGACGCTGACGACGTTGTCGGCGGCCGCGGAGAACTTGCCGAGGTCGTCCCGGTCGAGGAGGTAGATTTTACCTTCCTTGCCCGCGGCGACCATCAACTTCGGGTGTCCCGGGATGCCGGCCGCGGCGGGGAGGACCAAGGGCGCCCCCGACCCGAAATCGCCGTCGGCGCGGTCCAAGTCCTCCATGTTGTAGGGCACGAAATAGTCGGCGACGCGGAAGCCCCAGCCGTTGACGTTCTGGTTGGCGGGGCCGCTGGCCGGGTCGGGGAGAACCTTGACCACCGCCTCGCTGTAGTTGCCGTTGACCGGAAACCCGTCGGCCCCCGCCGTCGGGGTCCCGCCCGTCCCGTTGCCCGTCTCGAAATAGAACGCGCTGCCGTCCGGCTCGAAGGACAGGCCGCCGCCGCTCTGCCAGATGCCCGACTGGCCGTTGTTGGGCGACGTGTTCAACACGCCGGCCAGGCGGATCCCCCGCGACACGTCGCTCACGTCGAACTTGACGACCCAGCCGTGGTACGGGCCTTGGTCCCCGTGGGACGCCCACGCCACGAACACCTCGCCGTTGACCAGCCGCAGCGCGGACCGTTGGTTCTGCCGCAGCGCGTTGAACGTGACGACGCGGCGGTTGGTCTGGTTGTAGGTGTCCGGGTAGTTGCCGTCCCCCGTGCCGTACACGAAGATCGCCGTGCGGTCCGTGGGGTTGCCGTTGTTGTCCTCGGTGGTGTCGCCGATGCGGTACGGCGCCGTCCGGTCGCTGCCGTCGGCCGTGTTCAAGGCGTGCAGGCGCTGGATGACGTGCGTCACCCCGCCGATAACGGCCTTGGTCTTGACGACGACGTACAGCGTGGCGGTCTGGGCGTCCAGCACGGGCGTGCCGGTGATGCCCACCTCGGGGGTGATGTCCGCCGTCCGCACGTCGGCCGACGTGAGCGTCGAAATCGCCGTGGCCCCCTCGGGATTATTGACGCGGCCGTTGAGGTTTTGGACGCCCAAAAAGCTCCGGGTCCAGAGCGTCGTCCCGGCCAGCGGCCCGGCGGCGGCGACGGCGTAGACCGTGTCGTGTTCCGTGGCGACGAAGACGACGTCCGCCGCGGCCGGCTGACTGCGGAACGCGGCGGGAACGCCGTTCCACACCAGCGGCTGGGCGTACACTTGGCCGTCGACTTGGGCCGCGAACAGCTTGCCGAACGACCCGGTGCGGACGTTGGCGGCGGAGAGCGTCGCCTCGGCGAGATTCGCCCCGGTCCCCGAAATGTCGTTGTGGGACGTGAGCACGTTGGCGGGCACAACCCGCTCTTCCAGCGCCGTCAGGGCGACCGGCCCGAGCGCGGACACGGGGCTGTTCCGCCGCCCGGAGTGACGGCCGAAGCGCAGGGATTGCCAGTCAAGCATGAGGTCACCGCCTCGAGTGTTAAAATCGTGCGTCCTGCCCGCGAGTGCGTGCGCGGTCGCCGTGCGTGCCTCGCCGTACGGGACAACTCTTGGCTAGTATGTCCCGGAGTCCGCTCACCCGTTTTCTGGCATTGGCGAGTTGGCGTTTTTTGTAGCCGAAAGGGGAAATTTATTCCATCGCGACTGATCGATTCGTCTGATTTTAACGGAAATTCTACCGGCGGCTTTGGCGGGGGAAGAACCGCCCTCCGGCCGATGTTCAAAGAGACTGGACGCCCGAGCCGGGCGACTCTTATTTGCCGGTACGGGCCGGCGGCGCAGTAATTCGCAGAACCCCCGGCGGTCGTCCTCGGCGGAGCGAGACAGATCACCGAGGACCGGCACCGCCCACGGGCGGGTGGTCAAGGGAAACCGGACCAGAATCGCCAGGACCACCCATTTGTGGCCGTACCGCCAGGCCGTGTACGAGTGCGCGGACCGGACGGGATCGCGATGCCGGGCCTTGCCATAGACATGACGCCCCGGATGACCGGCGACCGTGTCGTCCCCAACGAGCGGCGCCGGCCCGTCCGGGACGACGTGTTTCAGCAGAAAGCCGGCCACGGCGCAGCCGAGTTCGACGCCGGACCCACGGGCGGCGGACAGAACGCGCCGGTAGCTGGCGGGATGACCGGGGGCGAGGAACTCAAGCGTGCGCAGGATGTTGGCCACCGTTCGCCGTCCCGGGGTGAGCAGAACGCCGGCCAGGAGGGTGACAAACCGGTCCAACGTGGGATGGGTAAAGAGCGGGGCAAAAGCGTTGAGCAGTGACGCGGCTTCGGGTGGTAGAATCATGGTGGCCGTCCGTGGGCGATCTTCATGGGGTGTCGCTATCCCATGCTATGCCCGAGGCGGCCTCCAAAAGTGCACACGTCGAGCTTAGTCTCAACGGAGTTTCGCCGTGAAGCCTCTGCGGTTCGGCATCATCGGGTTGAGCGAAGGGAACGGCCACCCGTACTCGTGGGCGGCCATCTTCAACGGCTACGACCCGGCCGCGATGGCGACGTGCCCCTTCCCGGTGATCCCGGCCTACCTCGCGGAACGGTCCTTCCCGGCCGACGCCGTCGCCGGGGCGACCGTCACGCACGTGTGGACGCAGGACGCCGCCGTGGCGGCCCACGTCGCCGCGGCGTCGCGGATTCCGAACGTCGTCGCCGACTTAACCGACATGATCGGCCACGTTGACGGCGTGTTGCTGGCGCGGGACGACGCGGAGGCGCACTTCGAGTTCGCCGCCCCGTTCCTTGAAGCGGGCGTGCCGGTGTTCATTGACAAGCCGCTGGCGCTGTCCGTCGCGGAGGCGAAGCGCATCTACGCGGCGCAGGCCCGGCCGGGGCTGGTGTTCACTTGCTCGGCGTTGAAGTACGCGGCCGAGTTCTTGCCGGCCGCGGAGCGCGTCGCCGAATTGGGGGCGGTCCGGTACATCACCGGGACGACGCCGAAGCAGTGGGACACCTACGCCGTTCACGTGCTGGACCCGCTGCAACACTTCGTGCGTGGGGCGGGGGCCGTGATTCGCACGGCGACCAGCGGCGGCAAGACGCGGAGCTTGGACATCCAGTGGGAGTCCGGCCTCGAAGCCCGCGTCACGGCCTTGGGCGACCTGTCCGGCCCCATCGGCATCACGCTGCACGGGGACCGCGGCTGGCTGGAGATGCGGTTCAAGGATTCGTTCACGGCGTTCCGCGCGGCGCTGCGACACTTCACGGACATCGTGCGCGGCGACAAGCCGCCGCAAGACCCGGCCGAGGTGTTGGCCGTCGTGGAACTCATTGAGGCGGGGAGGACCGGATGACCGCGCCGCAAAAAACCGTTCTGGTCACGGGCGGGACCGGCAAGATCGGCCGGCAGATCGTCCGGCACTTGGCGGGCGAAGGGATGCGGACCGTCGTCGTCTCGCGCCACTTGGAGAACGTCCGCGAGGTGCAGGCGCTCGCCGGGTTCCACGAGGAAAACGTCGTCCCACTCGTCGCCGACTTGGGGACGGTCACGGGCGCCGAACTGGCCGGGCAACTTTCCGATGCGGGCCTGTCGCCGCACTACTTCATTCACTGTGCCCGCGACATCGCCAACTTGAAGATGCCGGCCGACGGCGTCCCGACGCCGGAGATGTGGGCGCGGGAGGTGCGTCTGGGCGTCGGCCTGCCGTGGGAACTCGTCACCGCCTTGCTCGACGGCCCCGCCCCGGCGCTGGAAGCCGTCGTGCTGGTGGCATCGCACTACGGCGTCGTCGCCGCCAACCCTGGCCTTTACGACAACCCGAAGGTGCAGTCGCCGATTCATTACGGCGTGGTGAAAGCCGCGATGATCCACTTGGCGAAAGAGATGGCCGTCCGGCTCGGGGCGCGCGGCGTGCGCGTCAACGCCCTGTCTTACGCCGGGGTGGAGGGCCGCGTGTCCGACGAGTTCCGGGCCAGCTACGGCAAGCTTTGCCCGCTCGGCCGCATGTTGCGGGAAGACGAAGTGGCTCAGGCTGCCGCGTTCCTGCTGTCGCCGGGGGCGAGCGCCATGACCGGGCACAACCTGGTGATCGACGGGGGGTGGACGGCATGGTGACGCGCCCGCGCCTCGCGGTCATCCCGGCCCGCGGCGGGTCCAAGCGGATCCCGCGCAAGAACATCATCGACTTCCACGGCCAGCCGATGCTGGCGTGGACCGTACAAGCCGCCCTCGACACCGGCCTGTTCGCCCGCGTGATCGTCAGCACCGAGGACGACGAGATCGCCGCCTACGCCGTCGCCGCCGGGGCCGAGGTGCCGTTCCGCCGCAAAACGGCGTTCGACGACCACGCCCCGGTGTCCCACGTCGTCGTGGACGTGTTGCGGCAGTGCCAAGAGGAGTTGGGCGAGGAGTACGAAACCGTCGCTCAACTGATGGCCAACTGCCCCCTGCGCACGGCCGCCGACATCGCCGACGCCATCGCGCACTTGGAAGCCGGGCCGGCCGCGTTCCAGATCAGTTGCTTCAAGTTCGGTTGGATGAACCCGTGGTGGGCCGTCAAGCTGGCCGACGGCCAGCCGACCCCGATGTTCCCTGTCGCGCTGAAGACGCGCTCCCAGGACTTGGAAGAACTGTACTGCCCGACCGGCGCCGTGTGGGTCGCCCGCGTGCCGGCCCTCCTGGAGGCCGGCACGTTCTACGGCCCCGGCTACACGATGCGCCCGCTGCCGGTGGCGTCGGCCATCGACATCGACGACTACGACGACCTCGCGATGGCCAAGGCCCTCTTCGCCGTCCGGCGGGACGACTCGAAACGATGACGCAACCCCTCCTGATCCGGGCCGACGCCGACCCCCGCATGGGGACCGGCCACGTCATGCGCTCTCTGGCGCTGGCCCAATGCTGGATGGACAACGTCGGCCCCGTCACCCTCGCGGCCCATCGACTACCCGACGGCTTGCGGGACCGTTTGATTTCTGAAGGCGTCACCGTGCGGGCCGTCTCGGAGAACATCGCGGACACGGTGGAGTTAGCGAAGGAATTGTCCGCGGCCGTCGTCGTCCTCGACGGCTATCACTTCACCGGCGACGACGAGCGCGTCTTCCACGACGCCGGCTTCCCCGTGCTGGCCCTGGACGATTACGGCCACACGACGCACACGCACGCCACTTGGGTGCTGAACCAAAACCTCGGGGCGTCGGAGGAGACATACGCGGCGCGGGGGCCGCACACGAAACTGCTCCTCGGGTCGCGGTACGCGATGCTGCGGCGGGAGTTTTTGGAAGCCGTCACGCATCGGCGGCCGTGTCCCGTCCGGGTGGACAACATTCTCGTCACGATGGGCGGAGCCGACCCGGATAACGTGACGGCCGACGTGCTGCGGGCCTTGGCTTGGTCGTCACAAGGTGCGCAGAACATCAGGGTCGTCGTGGGCGGGAGCAACCCGCACGCGGCCGTGCTCGAAGCGATCGCCAAGGATCACCCGCACCGAATCACGTTGCTGCGAAACGTCACCGACATGCCCGCCTTGATGGCGTGGGCCGACCTCGCGGTGACGGCCGGCGGAACAACGTGTTGGGAACTGGCGGCGTGCGGCGTGCCGATGGCCGTGGTGACGATCGCGGACAATCAGGTGGCGCTGGCGAAGGCCATCGGCGCCGCGGGTTTCGGCTTCGACTTGGGCTGGCCCTCGGAACTTCGGGGGGACGACACCATCGCCCTGCTTGATAGCTTCATTGAGGACAGAGCAACGCGGGAAGAGATGTCCGCCGCCGCCCGCAAGGCCGTGGACGGCTGGGGCGTCTCGCGCGTCGTGCAAGCACTGCAACCGGCGCCCGTCATCACCTTGCGGCGGGCGACGGCCTTCGATTGCCGCCGGATCTGGGAATGGGCCAACGACCCCGCCACGCGAGTCGTGTCATTCTCCTCAGACCCCATCCCGTGGGAGACGCACCAGGCGTGGTTCGCCCGGCGGCTGAGTGACCGAGTCCATTGCCGATTTTTCATCGGCCACGACGCGGACGGCGTCCCCATCGGCATGATCCGCTTCGACGAGCAAGCCGATCACGTCCTCGTTTCGGTGAACATGGCGCCCGAATCGCGGGGCAAGGGCCTCGGCGGGTTGTTAGTCCGGCGCGGGACGAAACTAGTGGCGAACTACTACTTACACTGGCCCATCGTCGCGTGGATATTGCCGGAAAACCCGGTGTCCAAGCGCGTATTCGAGAAGGCCGGCTACCGCGACACGGGGTTGACGGAATACGCCGGGCGGCCGGCGCACCGGTTGGTGTTTCAAAAGTGACGACCGGCGACCATGTATTGTTAGCCGCGA
>JAYUGD010000995.1:0-3404 GCA_043767785.1 Zavarzinella sp.
CGGAGCGAATAGATGGGACGCCGACGCGACTTGAGCGGGATGCGAGTGCTGGTGACGGGGGCCTCCCAGGGCATTGGCCGGGCGTTAGCCGAAATGGCCGCGAAGCGGGGCATGAAGGTGCTGGCCGCCGCCCGCTCCGCGGACTTGCTGACGCAACTCGCCGAGGTGGTACGCGGCCAAGGCAAGACTCTCGAAGTCGTCCAAGCCGACGTGGCAACGGACGAGGGCCGTCAGGCGATGGTGACGGCCGCCCGCGAAAAGCTCGGCGGGCTGGACATCCTCATCAACAACGCCGGCATCGGCGCCACCGGCCACTTCGCGGACTCCGAGCCGGACGTGCTTCGTCGCATCATGGAGACTAACTTTTTCGGCACCGTCGAGACCACCCGAGTCTTCTTGCCGTTGTTGAGGGAAGGCAAGTTGCCCGCGGTCGTCAACGTCTCGTCCATTCTCGGCAAGCGGGCCATCCCCGGCCGGTCGCTCTACTCGGCCAGCAAGTTCGCCGTGGAAGGCTGGACGCAGGCCATCCGGGCCGAGTTCGCCCGCTTCGACATCGACGTGATTACGGTCAACCCCGGCCTGACGCAGACGAATTTCTCCCAGAACATGCTGGAGAGGAACGCGAAGATGCAACTCGACCACCTGCGCGGCATGACCTCCGAGCAAGTGGCCGACGCGACGCTGAACGCCATCGCCGGCGGGAAGAAGAGCATCAACCTGACGTTCAAGGGCAAAATGTTGCTGTTCGTGAATCGCTTCGCACCGGGGCTGATTGACCGAATCACGAAGAAAAAAGTGCGGGGGCTGTTCAAGGAAGAGATCGCGGGGCGGAACAAAGCCGCTTAATCGGCGACGGCCACCAGATCCCGAATCGCGTCGAGTTTCTTCGCCCCGATGCCGCCGACGCGGCGCAGGTCATCAACGCTGCCGAATGGCTTCACGGACCGGGCGTCCACGATGCGCTGGGCCAGCACGCGGCCGATGCCGGGCAACTGGTCCAGTTCTTCGACGGCGGCTGTGTTTAGGTTCAACCGTGCCGCCGGCAAGTTCGGTTTCCGCGAGACGCTTCGCGTCGGTATCGCCGCAACGCTCGGCGTCACTCGGCTCAGGCGGTCCGGCTCCGTCGTCAACGGCTCGTCCTGCCTCACGGCGAAAATCGTCACCCACGGGGCCAGTTTGGCAATTGTCTTGTCCCCGAGGCCGCCAACTTTTTTCAGCTCGTTCAGTGTCTTGAACGGGCCGTTCTGCTCGCGGTAGCGCACCACGCGCTCGGCCGTCTGCGGGCCGACGCCGGGGAGTTGTTCCAGTTCGGCGGCGGTCGCCCGGTTCAGGTCAACGAGGTGTTTGGGGGCGTGATTGATTTCCGTCGGCCGGGCGCCGTAGTGGTCGCCATACCACCGCCAGCCGAGGAGGATGACCAGCAAGCCGAGGAGCGCCAACAGGCCGCGGTCACGCCAAACGGAAGCGGCGACGGGCCTTGGCGGTCCCGTCGTGGGCAGCGGCGGTTGCGGAGGTTCTTCGGCCATGAAGTAAATGGGACAGTCAGCCGAGGCCGTTCTCCTTGCCTAGTCTAGTCATTTTGCACGCGCAACACTGCGTACCGGCCCCACATTTCCAACCGCGGGAATCGGGTCATCAGCCGGGCGTCCAATCGGTCGAGCCACGAGCCGGCCGGGGATTCCCGTTTCCAAAGCCGTTTCAAACTGCCGAAGAGTTGGAAGCCTTGCACGTTGAGCGTGGGGAAGTGTTCCCACAGGACGGGAATGTCGGCCGGCCGCAGCGGGCGTTCGTCCGGCGTGCGATGCTTGCCGGGGTAGGGGAGGCGCTGGCGGGCGAACTCCAAGAGCGGGTTGCCGCCCCACGGCTCGGAGAACACGGCCACGCCGCCGGGCCGCAGGACGCGCCGCAACTCCGCGCACGCGCTGTCTAAGTCCAAGTGGTGCAGGACGGCGTTGCCCCACACCAAGTCGAACGACCCGTCCGCGAACGGCAACTGCTCGGCGTCGGCCACTCGGAAGGTCGCGTCCACTTCGTTGGCCAAGGCCCGCCGCTTGGCCTCGGCGATGTATTGGCCGGACAGGTCGAAGCCGGTGACGGTCGCCCCGCGCCGGGCGAAGACAACGGAGGCCATGCCGTGCCCGCAGCCGTAATCGAGTAGCCGCTTCCCACTCAGGGAGCCGAGTAATTTGACGGCCGGGCGAATCCACGGCTCGTGGTTCAAATACCACTCGTCCGCGAACCGCAGTGTCGCCAAGTCCGCGAAGCGGGTCGCCCGCTCGGCGGCTTGGGCGTCGTGGAATTGTTCTTCGCTCCGCAAACGGTCCGTCGTCTTCATGCCCGGCCTCCCAAATTGCCGAGTCACAGAGTACCCCAGACCGCCGATTTTCCGCAAGGGGAGTGCTTTCGGCGTGATCTCGCTTGCCGTTCGGGCAAGGTTGTGCGATAGTTTTATTACCCGCCATCGACGGAACGGTTATCGAACCTCGTTTCTGCAAGACGCTGTAGCCGCATGAAAATCCTCGCCGAGTTCAAACAGTTCATCCAGCGCGGCAACGTGGTGGACATGGCCGTCGGCATCGTGATCGGGGTCGCCTTCGGCAAGGTCGTGACGGCAGTCGTCGAAGGCATTCTGACGCCGCCCATCGGCTGGATCCTGAGCGGGATCGACTTCAGCCAACTCGGCATCACCCTGAGCGAAGCAACCCCGGACAAGCCGGCGGTGAAAGTTCAGGTCGGGCGGCTGATCCAGTCGCTCATTGACTTTTTAATCGTGGCCGCGTGCCTGTTCATGGTGGTCAAGGGGATGAACCGCCTCCGCCGGACGAAGGACGAGGCGCCCAAAGAAGTCCCCGAGGACGTGAAATTGTTGACGGAAATCCGCGACTTGCTCAAGGCCAAGACCTGACCGGGGAAATGTCATGCGTGCCGGCTTTTCTCACCCCGACCTGACCCGACGGACTATGTTACAGGCCGGCGGCGCCTCGCTGCTCGGGCTGGGCATGGTCGATCTCGCCCTGCTGCGGGCGCAGACTCCGACGCCGAAGGCGCACCGGGCGGTGATCTACATTTTCCTCTCCGGCGGGCTGGGCCAGCACGACAGCTTCGACCTCAAGCCGGACGCCCCGGACGCGATCCGCGGCGAGTTCAAGCCAATCGCCACCCGCACGCCCGGCGTGCAAATTTGCGAACACCTGCCCGAACTGGCGAAGCGCAGCGAGCGGTGGTCCCTCGTCCGCTCGATGACGCACCGGACCAACAACCACTCGGACGCCCACCTGTTCATGCTCACCGGCCGCGGCCAACTGCCGCCCGGCTACGACCCGAGCAAGCCGAAGGAGACGGATTGGCCGTCCATTGCGGCGGTGGCCGGGGCCGTCACCGAACGGCGGCACAACTTGCCGCCG
>JAYUGD010000996.1:0-3402 GCA_043767785.1 Zavarzinella sp.
AAACCCAAAGCGACGGCCCCGGGGGCCAAGGAGCGCCGCCCTACGGCGTGACGAACACGCCCAAGTGGTCGGCCCGCTTGAGGAATGTCCACCCCCACCGTTCCGCGGCGGCGTCGGCGGCGGCCTTGACGCCGGGGAAGTTCGAGTCGTCGTAGTCGTGGAAGCCGACGGCGGCCCCCGGCGACAGGTGCGGGACGACGCCGGCGATGTCGGCGGCGACGGAGTCGAAGTCGTGGGCGCCGTCGATCAGGCAGGCCGAGAACGGCCCGCCGCTCGTCGGGATCAGGTCGGCGAAGGCCCCGACGCGCAGCCAGACCTTGTGCCGGAGGTTGTACCGCTGCAGCCAGAGGTCGGCGTCGGCGTCACTCATCCGGTCGAGGGAGACGACGCGCCGGGCCGCCGCCGCCGCCACGACGGCGCTGCGGCCGTGGTGGCGGCCGAGTTCCAGCACGTCGCGGCCGGGGCAGACCGCCCGCCAGAGCGCGCATTCGGCCCGCGTGAACCAGCCGGGAATTTCGTCCGGGAACGCCGCGTCGTCGGCCGGGGCCGCCAGCCACTCCAAGAAGTAAGTCCAAGCCGTCGTCTCCATCGGGAACTGGCCGGCGGCCCACTGCGGGTTCTGATGGAATACGCCCGGCGCGGCGAACTTGTTGAAGCAGCGGTGGACGAAAAGTGGCCGCCCGCCCGGCCCGGCTTGGAGGTAAAAGCCGTTCTCGCACGCGAGTGGCCGCTCGGCATACCGCGCCCACGGGGCCGCGAGTTTGCGGAGGGCCACAATCACCTGCTCCTGATCGCCGTACCCCCCGACAGCGACATCGACGACGCTGCGCCAATAGTAGTAATCGCTGTGGTTGTCGTAGTGGGCGGCCAATTGGAGAATCGGCCACGCCTTGCGTTTGCTGAATGCATAATGGCCCCCGTTTAGGGCCGGCGCGGAGCTGGAAGGGAGGCCGTAAGTCGGCCAGTGGATGTTGTCGCTCTCGAGGCCGATGTCCGGCCAAATCACGATGCCGTGCGGGTTGTTGGCCGGCTCGAAGCACTCGTCCGGGTTGTAGAGCGGGTAGCAGTCGGCGTCGAGGAACAGCACTTCCTCGAAGGGGGAATTGAGGACGGCCAGGCTCTTCGACTCCCAGCCGCCCATGACGCGGCGCGCCGCCCGCGCCGGGTGGGCTTCCGTGTCGACGACTTCGACGCCGGGGAGGCGGCGCACGCGCTCGCTGACGGGTTCCTCGGCCCCGCGGTGCCACACTTGGATGGGGTGTTCCCAGCCGACGTGCCGGAGCATTTTGCAGCAGACGTACGCGGACGCCTCGTACCGGCCGCCGCCGCAGACGACGGCCCCGCGGCCCCGGAAGCGGCCGTCGGGGTAGGCCGGCATGGCAGCCAAGAATCGCTCCGTCAACAACAAGTGCGCGTCGCGCGAGACCGGCCAATGCTTCCAGCCGTCGGGCAGGCCGCCGGCGCCGTGGGCGATGAGGGCGGCCAGTTCGGCGGCGGGCATGTCCGGCCGGGCGGGCCGCAGCGGCGCGCAGTCGGCCGGGTCGCCGCCCCACGCCTGGCGCATGGCGGGGTCGTGGGCGTACAGCCAGCACGGGCTGCAGTCGATTTTCGGGCGGTACGCCCGGCCGGGGGCGTGCCGCTCACAGGAACAGGGGCGCACGGCGGTCATCCCTCGGTCACCTGGACCGTCCGTGAGCCGGAGAAGGCGTCCCCCTCGAACGTCGCCTTCAGCGGCCGGCCGGCCAATTCCGCCGAGGTTATGGACCCCTTCGGCGTGTGCAAGACCAAGCGTTTGCCGCACGCGCCGACGGACACGGCGTACTTGCCGCCGCCGATGGTGGCCTCCCACAGCAGATGCCCGCGGCGGCCGGCCTTGTGGAAGCCGTGCAACTTGCCCTCGACGATGGTGATCAGGAGTGTCTCGCAGTCGCCCAAGGCGTCGGCCGGCCGGGCGACGCCCGGGAGGCCGGAGGACGACGACCCGGACCCGCCGCACGGGCCGCTGCCGCCGGTCTTGCCGGTGAAGAAGAGCCGCCCGTCGAACACGAACGACGTGGTGCCGCGGAAGCGCTTCCAGACGGCGAGGACGTTGAGGGCGGAGCCGCCCGCATTGTGGACGGCCCCGGGAATTTCCGGCGCGCCCGAGGACCCGCCCCACGACCACCGGTTGCCCGCTTCGCCGTGGCCCGGAACCGCGACAACGGGCGGCTGGGACGTCGGGGCGGGATCCGTGTAAATCATGAAGTCGTACACGTAGGCCTTCACTTCTTCGACGACGGACCCCATGGGGGGGTCGATGCGGATGGTGGCGCAGATCGTCCCGGTGGTGGCCGTCACGGGCCGGACCAGGTGAAAGGAGGCCGTGGGGTCCGGGGTGACGGGCACGAATTCCACTTCCAGCCCCGGCTGCCGGAAGCCGTCGGCCCCGCCCACGGTGAGGTGGAGATTTTCGATGTGGACGTTCGAGATGACGAAACTGTTGGCCATGAGCGCTTCCTTAGGGGTCGGTGACTCGGAGACGGATTGACCGGAACGACGCGGACGTCGAGTGCACGAACACGCCGACCCCGCCGGGGGGCTGGAGGGCGGCGGGGTCGGCGAGTTGAAACTTCAATATCGAGTCGGGGACGACGGCCCCGTCCCACTCCGCGCGGACGAGTTTGCCGGCGACGACCTTGAAGAAGAACTTGTAGTCACGGGCGGCGGGCGGCGGGATGACGGCCGCCGTGTCCCGGTTGAAGACCGGGCGGCCGTCCGCCGTGACCAGCACATTGCCGCGGAAAACGGCGGCGGGATTTGGCAGGTGTTCCGGCAGGAATTTCTCCAAGCCGATGAACTGGGCCGCCCGGCCCGTACCGCCCGACGTGGCGAAGTAGTACAGGCCGAAATACCCCGACCACGGGTTCTGGAACAGGGTGGCTTCGACCTCGAAACTCGCCGCGGGGCACTCGCCTAATTCAAACGTCGAAAAGTCGGTGCAGTCCACGAACAGCCCCGTCTTCAGGGGGTCGTACTCCCACCGCGAGTTCTTGCCGTCCGCCGGCCAGACGAGCGGCGTCGGCTGGCGGTCCAGCAATTCATACCAAACGCCCGGCTCCCAACCCGGAGCCGCCGCGGTGATCGGCGGCGCGGCGCCGCCCGCCGCGTCGTCGGCGGGCGGGAGCAGCGCGCGGGCCGCCGCCGTCACCAAGACCAACGCGGCGACCGCGCCGCCGAGCAGCGCGGCGTACGACCCGGTCATGCCGACCACCGCCCACGGGTGGACGGTTCCCAGCCGGCCGCGACGAGGTCGTCGACGCACTCGACCGGGGCATGCGCGAAGGCCCGGCCGTCCGGGCCCGGTGCGAACACCTCGCTGGACAACACCCGACCGTCGATGCCGGTGACCTCACGGACGCTCTC
>JAYUGD010000997.1:0-9361 GCA_043767785.1 Zavarzinella sp.
GGTGAATGCTTCACAGTGTTTCCACGTCGCGCCCGCCGCGCGTCTTGTTAGCCGCGACGCGGAGGCTTTGCGGAGCGGAGCGCGTCCAGTGAGCGCCACCCGCGTCCGCGATTATTTCACTTCGGCGACTGTCGCGGGACGCGCTCCGCTCCGCAAAGCCTCCGCGTCGCGGCTAACAAGACGGCCGCTTAATGCCGCAGCAACACCCGCTCGGTGAACATGTTCGCCGGGAGCTTCACGCCCTTGGTCTCCAACCGGTTCACGAACGTCGGCCGGACGCCGGTCGCCTCGAACTGGCCGTAGGCCCGGCCGTTCTGGTCCACGCCCAGTTGCTTGAAGCGGAAGATTTCCTGCATGATGATGACGTCTTGTTCCATGTTCATCACCTCCGTGATGCTCGTGATTTTGCGCGGCCCGCCCTGGAGGCGGTTCGCTTGGATCACGATGTCCACGGCCGAGGCGATCTGCTGCCGCATGGCCTTCATGGGCAGTTCGAAGCCGGCCATCATGATCATGGTTTCGAGGCGGGCCATGCCGTCCCGCACGCTGTTGGCGTGCAGCGTCGTCATCGACCCGCCGTGGCCGGTGTTCATGGCCTGGAGCATGTCCAGCGTCTCGCCGCCGCGGCACTCGCCGATGATGATGCGCTCGGGCCGCATGCGCAGGGCGTTCTTCACGAGGTCGCGGGTCATGATGGCCCCCTTGCCCTCGATGTTCGGCGGCCGGGTTTCCAGGCGGACGACGTGATCTTGTTGCAGTTGCAGTTCGGCCGCGTCCTCGATGGTCACGATCCGCTCGTCCGAGGGGATGAAGCTGGACAGCGTGTTGAGCAGCGTTGTTTTTCCGCACCCCGTCCCGCCGGAGATGATGACGTTCAGCCGGGCCTTGATGCACGCCTCCAGCAGCATCGCCATCTCGGGGCTGAACGCCTTGTAGTTCAGCAGGTCTTCGAGCTTCAGCGGGGTGGCGCCGAAGCGCCGGATGCTCAGGGCCGCGCCGTCGAGGGCGATGGGCGGGATGACCGCGTTGACGCGGGAGCCGTCCGGCAGGCGGGCGTCGCACAGCGGGCTGGTCTCATCGACGCGCCGGCCGATCTTGGAGACGATGCGGTCAATGATTTGCAGCAGGTGGTCGTTGTCGCGGAAGACGACTTCGGTCTTCTCCAACTTCCCGCGGCGCTCGACGTACACCTTCTTCGGCCCGTTCACCAAGATGTCGGAGATGGTCGGGTCTTTGAGGAGCGGCTCCAGCGGGCCGAAGCCGAGCGTCTCGTCGAGGATTTCCTCGATGAGCTTCTCGCGCTCCATGCGGTTGAGGAGCGGGTTCTCCGTGTCGCACAGGTGCTCGATGACGCGGCGGATGTCGCGGCGCAGGGCGTCCGAGGCGAGGTCCTTGACGCGGGAGAAGTCGAGCCGCTCGACGAGCTTCGCGTGGATCTGCTTCTTCAGCTCCTCGAAGTTCTTCGTGCTGGCCGCCGACTGGCCGTTGCTTGAGTTGACGCTCAGGCCGCGGACGCTCGACCCGTTCATGTTGTTGAGCTTGGACAAGCCCTGTTGCAAGCGTGACATTGATGCTACTCGTGGTGTGAATCAGTAGGGGTCTGCGTCACGGTCTGGAAGCCGATGGACAGCCGTCCATCGGCTTCGTTCAAGGTCAATTCCCGAACCAGCCTTTTTTCTTGGCGATCTCGGCGGCCGGGATCTTACCCGTCAGGGCCTGCGCCAAGCCTAGCACACTTTGGTGAGCGCGGGATTTTGGGGCGTGTTTGACGAGCGGCATGCCCGCCACGCGGGAGCTAATCATGGGCTTGGCGTCGTTCGGGATCTGCCAGAAGATCGGCTTGCCGATGACTTCCTCGGCCTTCTTCACCGTGATGCCGTCTTCCAGGTGATCCGACCCGGTGCGGTTCACCACGACGCGGATGCGGTCGCCCAAGTCCCCCTCCATGCTGAGGGAGTGAATCAGCCGGACGACGTTCCGCAGGCTGCTCAGGTCCAACTGGCACGTCAGCAGGATGGTGTTGGACATCCGCAGGGCCATTAAGTCCGTCGGCAGCAAGCCTTTGCTGAGGTCAACGATCAAGTGGGTGTAGCTCATCTTCACGAGGTTCAGGATGCGCTCGACGTGCCCCTCGTGGATGCCGGAAATCTCGTGCAGTTCCAGCGGGTGCCGGAGGATGGACAGCCCCGTCTCCGGGTGCTTGACCAGCGCCCGCTTCAGGTAGTTCATGTCCAGCCGCTCGATGTTGCGGGCCAAGTCCCCCATGCTGATGTTGTCGTTGCCCGGCAGTTCGACCGCGATGTCGGCGTCCCCCATGGCCAAGTCGAGGTCCACGAGGGCGACGTTGTTTTCCGGCCACGACGCCAGGGTCGCCCCGAGGTTGACGGCGATGCTGGTGCAACCGACGCCGCCGCGGGAGCCGAGGACGCTGATGATCTGGCCGTTGGCCTTCTGGGCGTTGACCGCCCCGCCGGGCCGCTCGGCATTGCCGGGGGCCTCGTTCAGCGCCTTGCGCAGGGTGGTGACCATCGCCTCCAGGGAGGGCGGGTCCGTGAGGAAGTGCTTGGCCCCGAGTTGCAGGGACTGCAACAGGACCGTGCTGTCGGCGCTGATGGTGATGATCGGCAGCCGCGGGTACTCGGCCCCGAGTTGGCCGATCATGGCCAGGGCCTTCGGCTTGTCGCTGTCGAGGGCGACGACGACGAGGTCCGGCGTGGACTGCTGGATCACGTCGAAGAAGTATTCGTACCGGGCGCACTCGGCCTCGAGCCACACGAAGTCCACGCCCAAGAGCATGGTCCGGAGGGACTCGCGGCTCAATTCGTTCGGGTCGACGATCGCGATGCGATGCATGGTGTCTTTCCAACTTTCCGGGCTGTTGCCTGTCATGTCCCGGCGAGCGGGGGACGTGAGTCCCCCGATTCTGTCTTCGCGAGAGAATCGGGGGATTAACATCCCCCGCTCGCCGGGTTTTGCTTGTTGGGATTTCGACAAAGCAAGGCGCTCGGCCTTACTGAACCGCGGACGCCGAGCTGAGTTCATGGTTGAGCAAGTCGCAGGTGTCGCATGTCTCCAAGCAATCAAGCAGCGTCACCCCGCCACGTAGGTTGAGAGACTTTGCCAACGTGCGGATGCGCGTGCGCCGCTGCTCGGAGGAAGCGCCGAGACGGTCGGCGTTGAGTCGTGGGAAGCCCATCACCTCCCCCGGACGAACCGGCGGCCGGCGAGGAAAAAGCCTACGACCTGAAAGCCCTCCGGCGGCAGCACACCCAGGCGTACGCCCCGTGGAGTGCGGAGGACGACGCCTACCTCCGGTCCCGCTTCCTCGCGGGGGCGACAATGGACGACTTGGTCAGCGAGTTCGGCCGCCAAGCCGGCGGCATCCGCTCCCGCCTCCGCAAGCTGGGCCTCGACGCTCAAGCCGGTGAACGACTTGGCAATCAAGACCGTCCGTGACGCGGCGGCGGGCATCTGGCGCAAGGACGCAACGGCCGCCCTGCTGACCCGCCAACGCAAAGCGGGCCACTGGCAGACCGACGCCGCCGCGCGGACGGAGTCCAACCCGGAATTGTGCACGGAGTATGGTTGTTGACGTTAAGTTATGTGGCGCCGAAGGCGAAGTAGGCCGGTGGCGGTGGGCGGCCGTGGTCACCCGCCGGGCCGTGACCACCGGCGACTTCGTGACCGCCGACGGCAAGGCTGGCCGACGGGCAGACGTTGCCGTGAATATGAATTGTTTCGAGTCGGAGCGGCCGCACGGTCCGCGCATAAAAGAGGCCGCCGGGCGGCGGCCTCAGTGGGCGGGAGTTACGCTGACCGGCCTAGGGCTTGAAGTAGCCGATAATGCCCAAACTGTCCGGCGTGCCGCGACGCGTGCCGATCTGGCAGGCCACGTAGTTGGCTTCCGTGATCGTGACGACGACGTAGTTGCCGCTCGGCCGGACGATCAGTTCGACTTTCGTCACGACCGCCACATGGTTGTAATTAAAGACCGCGACGGCCCCGACGGTCGGCGAGGTCGCGTTGACGATTCGGGCCTTGTCCAGTTGCGTGTTCAACCCGAAGGGCAGCCGCGGGACCAAATTTCTCGCGTACAGGACGCAGTTGCAGGCGTTGTTCTGGGCGGCCGCCTTCGGCGGACTCAGCGGCGACTCGGGGGCCAGAGCCAGCCCCGCCAAGACGACGGCGGTGAAGACCAAGTATCGGTGCATTTTGTTCTCGGGTAAAGCTGTATTGTTCGGAACGATGGCCCCCTCGACGCGCGGGGGGCCGGGGCGGCGCCCGGCGGGGCGCCGCCGGTTACTGCACGATTTCGGGGGCGGCAACTTCGTAGTAAACCGTCCCGTCCCGGCGCGTCACTTTCCGCGTCAGGCACCGGAAGTTCACCTGACTCCCGATGCGGTTCCGCGCGGCGATGGCGACGCTGAGCCCGTTCGACCGCATTTGGCAGGCGTAGACCGCGTAGGCCGGGTAGTTCTGCGCCATTTTCTGCACGGCAACGTCTTCCGCAGCCCGCTCCGGCGTGCCGGGGCTGCTCCACGACAGAGCGGTGCCGCAGAACACCAAGAGCAACAAACCGACGGCGGCCGGCGGCCACACGCCGCGGCCCATTCTCATAAAGAAATTCATCTCGCCGTTCCTCCAGAAAGAGTGACCGGGGCTGTCCCAGTCGCGTCGCGGCCCCGCGCGGCGGGCGGGCGAGTGGCCCCGCCCGCCCGCCGCACGTATAAACTGAGGCGGGGGCGGCCCAACAATCTCGCCCGCAGCCCCCTCAGCGCGTCCCTGCACCCTCTAGGACAGGGCGCTATCACTCGCGGCCCCTTTTTTTTCGAGGGGCCGTTGCAGGTATTCCCGCGGAGGTCGCGCATGGCCCTGGACGACGACGGCCTAAAACGGTTCCACGAACTCTTGACGGCGTGGCTGACCGACCCGCAGGCGGTCAGCGCGAAAGACGTTGCCCTCCTGTACTCAGAACTGCTCGCGACTGTGCGGCGCAACCTCGGGAAGGGTGCCCAGCGGCGGGTCGATCTCGAAGACGTTCTCCAGTCCGTCTGCCGTAGCGGCGAAGACCATCGGCAAGACGGCACGGCAGTGCTGTCCCAATTCGGCAACTGTCGCGAGTGGCTGTTGGAAGCGGCCGCGCGCCACGCCGGGAAGCACAAAAAGCAAAGCCAGCGAAAGCCAACCGTGCCGTTCGGGACCACGGCGGCCGGGGAAGTCATCGAGCCGGCGGACGAGTGGGGCGGGCCGGCTGACGCGGTTGACGAGGAGGAGGTGGCGGCCGGCTTCGAGGCGGTTCTGGGGCAATTTGAGCAGAGACTGACCGCGCGTGGATTCCGCGTGTTGATCCTCAGATTCTGCCAAAAGAAGGCCCGCCCGGAGATCGCCGGCATTGAGAAAGTAGTCGTCGGCACGATTAACCGCGACATCGACAAGATCAAAAAGGTTGCCTTGGAAATCTTCCCGGATCTGGAATTGACCGATGAGTGACCGGCCCTCGGGCGATTCGCTGTCCGTCTACGCCGCGCACGAACAGGCGTGGAAGGTCGGGACGCGGCCCGACATCGCGGTCGCTGCCACCGGGGCAGCCCAGGACGACCAGTGTGCGTTGGTCAAAATGGACATGGAGTACCGGATTCAGGCTGGCGAACGCATCGGCCGGGTAACCGTGTATCGCGCTGTCCTGCCGGCAGAGTGTTTTAATCGACTCGTGCCGGAGTTGTACCTCTGGGAATACCAGTTGCTCTCCGCGCTGCCGCAACCCATCACGCGTGACGCCTATTTGGCCGCGTACCCCGACGACCCGGTCAGACCGTCGCGAGAGGGGCTCAAGTCGCCGGTAGTCTGCACCAACTGCCCGAAGGAAGCCGTCGCGAACGAAGAGATCGACAGTTGCCCCGACTGCCGGGCGCCGTTTCGCGTCAAGAAGCGCTTCCCAGAGGCGCCCGGGTACGAAATCACAGCGGAGTTGGGACGCGGCGGCATGGGCGTCGTGTATAAGGCGACCGAGGTTCTACTGCGGCGCGTGGTCGCCCTGAAAATGATACGCGCCGGCTCCCACGCCGGGGCCCACGAGTTGGCGCGATTCCGCGCCGAGGCTGAGGCGGTGGCCAGCCTCCAGCACCCCAACATCGTCCAAATCTTTAACGTCGGCGAGCACGACGGCCGCCCCTACATCGCCTTGGAGTTCGTGGCCGGGGGCAGTTTAAAAGACAAGGCGGCCGGCGCGCCGCAACCGGCGGCCGCGGCCGCCCAAATGGTCGAGACGCTGGCCCGCGCCATGCACGTGGCGCACGGGCGCAACATTGTGCACCGCGACCTGAAGCCGGCCAACGTCCTCCTGACGGCCGACGGGGTTCCCAAGATCACCGACTTCGGCCTCGCCAAGCAGTTGGACAGCGACGCCGGGCTGACCGCCACCGGCGCCGTCTTGGGGACGCCGAACTACATGGCGCCCGAGCAGGCGGACGAGAAGGTCGGCCCGATCGGCCCGCTGACCGACGTGTACGCGCTGGGCGCCATCCTGTACGAGTTGCTGACGGGCCACCCGCCGTACTGGGGGGAATCGGACGGGCACCTCTTGGCGAAGGTCGCCAATTTGGAGTGCCACGTCGTCGCGCCGCGGCGCGTCCGCGGCGCGTCCGCGGCAGATCCCATTCTTGAGGCCATTTGTCTCAAATGCCTGGAAAAGGTGCCGGGCCGCCGGTACGCGTCTGCCGCGGACTTGGCCGCGGACTTGCGCCGCTTCCTGGACGGCAAGCCGACCGCGGCGCGGCCCCGGTCCCCGCTCTGGCGCCTGTTCGGGCGGCACGCCCGGGGCGCGGCGCTCGACAATTTCGCCCGGTGGCGACCCCTAATGGTTTTCGTCGCGTTTGCCGGCTTGGCCGAGAACGCGCTCCTGTACAGCCTACAGCGGTTCCGCGCCCCGCCGTGGGCGTTCCACGCGAACGGCGTCATGGTCGTCTCGCTGTTCGCCTTCTGTCTCATCGCCGCGTGGCGGGCTCTCCGGCGCCGGGACACCGACACCCCCCGCGAGGTCTTCTTCGTGGTGTTCGGCGCGAGTTGGTCCACCCTCGTCATCACGGTCATCGTGAACTTCGTCTTCTCCGCGCCCGGCGAAGGCTATTACAACAACCTCGGCTGGCCGTTCGGGTGCATTTGCAACAGCCAGGCCGGGTGGGCGCTGGCTCGGCGACTCCGCGGGTGGGTGTACGCGGCCCCCGTCGGCTTCCTCCTTTTGGCGGGCGTGACGGCCTGGGACCAGCCGCGCGCCCCGCTCTGGTTCGCCTTCGGGTGGTTCGCCGTGTTCCTCACCCTCGCCGTACGCGTCCCGAAATAAGCGGCCGACCCGCCCCGGACGTCGGGCGCCCGTACGCGGCCCCCGCGAGCGAAGCAAACCCGTCACCCCGCCGCCTCTTCGGCCACGCGCTCCGGCGACCACGCCCCCTCGTGGGCCGAGAAGAGTTGGCGGCTGGTGAAGCTGACGCCGTCGGCTCCGGCGGGGCCGTCGGGCCAGCGGCCGACGAAGGTTCCCTTGTCGGCGCCGACGCGGGCGGCCACCCAGGCGGGGGGCGGGCCTTGGGGGGCGAACCATTCTTTGACGCGCTCCACGTCTTGGGCGCTTTCGAGGCGGCCGATCAGCTTCGTGCTGCAATTGCCGAAGACGTTGTAGTCCACGGAGCGCGGGCTTTGCGTGCAGACCAGGCACGCCACGCCGTACTTGCGGCCTTGGGCGAACAGGCGCAGCAGCGGCTTCTTGGCCGGCGGTTGGGCGGCCCCGGCCGGCAGGTAGTCGCGGGCCTCGTCCAAGTAGAACAGCAATCGCGGGCGGCCGCCGGAACTCCCGGACGTGACCATCCAGCGGTACACCTCGACGGCCAGCGCGGCCACGAACCCCTGCTTCTCCGCGTCGTCGGCGAGGGCGTTCAGGTACACGACATTCAACGGCGTCTGGCCCGGCGCCGGGGCGGCGGCCAGCCAGCCCACGTCGAGCGGCCGGCCGCCGGTGAACAAGCGGGCGGCCGGGCCGTGTTCCAGGTTGTTCAACTGCCGGGCCAAGCGCTCGCGCTCGGCCTTCTTCACGAAGCGGTCCGGGTCGTCCAAGCCGGCGGCGGCCGGGTCGCGCAGGGCGGCGGCGACGTCGCCCAACGTCAGGCCGCGGGCCGGGCCGGCGGTCAGCGCGCGCAGGAGTTGGAACACGAACGTCTTTTGCGACTCGACTTCCCCGGTCGCCTTCGCCAGCGTGACCAAGTGGCCGGCCGTCACGCCCAGCACGTCGTCCACGTCGTCGCCGCCGCCGGCGGGGAGTTTCAGCGGGTTCAGGCTCACGCGCGTGGCGTGGTCCGTCCCCGGCGTCAGCACGCGGACGGCCGCCATTTGCCGGAATTGGGCGGCCCGCTCGCGCTCGGCCGGCGACAACTTCTTGGCGTCGGCCGGCCGCAGGAATTGCACCAAGTCCCCCTGCGGGTCCACGGCCAGCACGGCGACGCCGGCGAGGATCGCCTCCTCGGCGACCGCCTTCGCCAGCCACGTCTTGCCGCTGCCGGCCGCCCCGACGACGGCGACGTGCGTGGGCAGGGCGGCCACCGGGATTTCGGCCGGCCGCCCGTCGGCCGTCTGGCCGACCCACAGCCCTTCCCCGGCCGGCGGCGCGGGCGGGCGCACGTCCAACTTGATTGGGGCGGCGGTCGCGGCCGTCCAGTGCGTCAGCCGGTCCCCCTCGGGCACGGGGCCGAGGCGCCGCGGGCACTCGTGGCGCCACTTGCAGCGCGGGCACACGGCCGGCGACCCCGGCGGCTTCAACCCCACTTTCGTCGCCTCGTCGTACTGCACCCACTCGCGCATGGACGCCAGCAGGTTGAAGACAGTCGCCCGGCTCGCCTTCACGTCGGCCCACGACAGTTCGTGCAGTTCCCGCGTGGGGTGCAAGTATAACACGCCGGCCGACGGCTCGGTCGCGTGTTGGACGTGGTGCATGAGGGCGTAGATGCCGACCTGGAACTTGTCGGCCGCGCCCGGCGGCAGGAGCTTGTAGTCGAGGATGCGGTCGCGGCCGGCCCGCCAGTCGTGGAACACGTAGTCGAGGACGCCGGTGACGTGGACCGGCTCCCCGGCCGGGCCGACCGGGAACGTCACGTCCACGCGGCGCCGCTTGTCCGCGAACAACTCGTCGGCGACGGCCGCCGCGTCCCGGCCTTGGCCGAGGGCGTAGGCCAACACGTCGGCCAGTTCGCCGGTGTAATTCCGCGCCACGGTCAAGAACGCCCGCTGCTGTTCGCCGTCCTTCTCGGCCAACTTGTCGCGGTCCACGCACTCCCAATAGAAGGCGCGCAAGAGGGCGTTGGCCAGTGGCTCCCGCGCG
>JAYUGD010000998.1:0-3395 GCA_043767785.1 Zavarzinella sp.
CCCATGAGCATGCACAGCACGATTTTGGGCTTTTGGATCGGCCACCTGATCCAATTGTTTCTCGACCAGCACAATTTGGGCATTTTGACGGGTGAAAACGGAATGGCCCGCATGGCCACCGCAAATGTCCGCATCCCTGACGTTTCGTTTTTCTCTTGGGACCAACTCAATCGGACAATCCCGGATGTCGCCGTTGCGGGAGTGTCACCCGTTCTGGCGATTGAAGTCCTTAGTCCGAGCAACACGGGCCGCGAGATGCGTCAAAAGCGGGACGAGTATTTCGCATCAGGCACCCGCCTAGTCTGGGAATTCGACCCGCGGACGCGGACAGTCCGCGTCTTCACGGGCGTCCAAGATTCAATTTTGTTGACGGAGGCCGACCAACTGACTGGCGGTGATGTGTTGCCGGGGTTCCTGGTGGCGGTCCGAAACGTGTTTAGCAGACTAAACCCGCCGGCTTGATTCCTTCACATTGAAGACTTACGGTCGCCGGCCGTCATCCGCTTTCTCAAGCCCCGCCAGATTTGCCGCAGCCCGCGCCACCGGCCGCCGAATCGTTCGGCGTGCTTCCACTCCAACAGCCCGCGTAACATCTCGGGCGTCCCCGGAACATCCGGCCCGTCGTAGTGCGGGCGGAACGTCCCGTGGCGCGTTAAGACGGCTTGCGGCGTCGTCATCGCCAACAAGCCCTCTTCGCCGCGGGTGACGCCCCAGCCGGCTTGCTGGCGGCCGCCGAAGGCGACGGCCGGGTGGACGGTCGGCATGATGACATCGTTGATGACCACCGTGGACACCGGCAGGCGGGCGGCCCACGCGGCGGCCTTAACGGTATCCTTGGTGAAGATCGACGCACTCAGGCGGAACGTGCTGGCGTTCCATTTGGCGAGGCCGTCTTCCATGCCGTCGAACGGCATTACGCCGGCGATGGGGGCGAAGGAGGCTTCCCGGCACAGGGCCATTTCCGGCGTCGTGTCGTACAGCATCGTGGCCGGGAAGCGCGGCGGGTCGTCGGCGGCCGTCGGCGCGTCCCCGGCGATCAGCTTCGCCCCGCGAGTCATCGCCTCGCGGGCCAGTCGGTCGGCCTGCTCCGCTTGCGGCCACAGGGCCAGCGGCTCGGGCCGGAGGTCGGCCGGGGCGTGTTTTCTCAGGGCGTCCACCATCGCGGAGTATACGCCGCGTTCCGTCAACACGCGGCGGACGGCGAGGCACGTCTGGCCGCGGTTGAGCGTCGCCCCGTACCACGCGGCGCGGGCGGCCAGGCCGAGGTCGGCGTCCGCGAGGACGATCATGGCGTCGCAGCCGGAGAGTTCCAGCGTGCTGGGGATGAGCCGTTCCGCGAGCCGCACCGCGATCTTCCGGCCGGCGCCCACGGAGCCGGTGAACACCAGATGGTCGATGTCCGCTTCGACGAGTTCCGGCCCGGCCTCGCGCGTGGCGGGCAACGTCGCCAGCAACCCGTCGGGGAAGCCCGCTTCGCGGAACAGCCCGGCGAGTTTCGCGGCCACCGTGGGCGCGAGTTCGGACGGCTTCCAGACCACGGCGTTGCCGGCGACCAGAGCTTGCACGATGGGGACGACGTTCAGCAGGATCGGGTAATTCCACGTCCCGATGACGCCGACCACGCCCCACGGCACGCGGTTGACTTGCTCGCGGCCGCCGAACAGCCACAGCGGCCGGACGCGGCGGCCCAACTTTTTTGTCCGCAAAATACGCGCGGCTTGCATTTCTAGGAAGAGCAAGGCGTCGGCCGTCGGCAGAATGTCGGTCGCCAGCACTTCGTCGGCCGGGCGCAACACGTCTTGCGTCGCCGTCAGGGCGAGTTCCCGGTGGTCGCGGGCAAGCAAATGCCTGAGGGTGCGCACCGGAATGAGCCGGTCGCGGACCGGCCTTCGGCCCCAGATTTGCTGAATCTGTCGGGCGGCCTTGGCCATCTCATCAGCGGTGGTTGCCATGCTGGATTTATAGAAAGCCGGCCCGCCGCGAGGCGGGACTCCTAGAGTAATGAGCTTCCACGGAGGACTTGGCCTGTGATGACGCGGCGTTCCCGAGCACGAGAAGTGGCCCTGCAGCTACTGTTCCAGCGCGACATCAACACGGATGTGCCGCGCCGGGCCATTGAGCGGTTCGTGAAGGACCGCCTCAGCAATCTGGAGGCCGAGCAATTCTGCCTCGGGCTGTACGACGGCGTCGTCGGCTCGATCAAGGCCGTGGACACGCGGATCACCGCCGCGTCGGAGAATTGGAAACTGCACCGCATGGCCGCCAGCGACCGCAACGTGCTGCGGCTGGGCGCGTATGAATTGGTTCATGCCGCGACGCCGACGCCCGCCGCGGTCGCGCTCGACGAGGCCATCGAGCTGGCCCGGCGCTACGGGTCCGAGGACTCGCCGGCCTTCGTGAACGGCGTGCTGGACAAGATTTTCCGCGTCTTCTCGGACGAAAAGGCGAAAGCCGCCGCGCCGCCGCCGCCGCCGGCCGCTGTCGTCGCGGAACAGCCCGCATGAACGGCTCCCGGTTCACGCAACTCTCCCAACAACTTGCCCGCCTGCGCGACCCCTTCCGGGCCGATCTGCACACGCATACGCACTTCAGCGACGGCACGCACACGCCGGAAGATTTAATCGCGCGGGCGACGGCCGCCAAACTCGGCGCCATCGCCGTCACCGACCACGACACCACGGCGGGAGTCACGCCGGTTCGCCGTCTCGCCCTCTCGCGGCCCCCTTTGGAAGTCATCGCCGGCGTGGAAATCACCGCCACTTGGCGGGACCGGGACGTTCACCTCCTCGCTTACTTCATCGACTTGGAAAACTCCGCCCTGCAAGATCGGTTGAAATGGGTCCGCGACGGCCGGCGGGACCGGGCCGCCGAAATCGCCCGGCGAGTGTTCCCCGTGTCGGCGTCCGTTGAAGAGCGAATCGCCGCCACGCCTGAAGAGGTGTCGTTGGGCCGTCGCCACATCGCCCGCTGGCTGATGGAAGCGAAATTGGCCGGCTCCTTGCATGACGCTTTCACGCGCGTGCTGAACCGCCCGGACATCCGCGACGTGCCCAAACGGCGACTGCCGTTGGAAGAGGCGATCACGCTGGTCCACGCCGCCGGCGGCGTGTGCAGCTTCGCCCACCCGCCGGAAGAGACGACGCGGGAAGTGCTGGCCGACATGCAAGCCGCGGGCCTCGACGCTGTCGAAGCCGAGTACCCGCGGCCGTCCCGCGCGCCCGGCCAACGCCTGCGGGCGTGGGCCACTGAATTGGGCCTGCTCGTCACCGGCGGCAGCGACAGCCACGACCCGGCCCCGGCCACGCGAAATGTCGGCGTGCGGGCGATTAGCCGCGGGGAACTCGATCAACTACGGGCGGTATCGGTGGGCCGGGCCTTCGTTTAGAGCATTTTCA
>JAYUGD010000999.1:0-9350 GCA_043767785.1 Zavarzinella sp.
GCGGCGGACAGCGACCCCGGTCTTGTTCACCTCGGGGTGGACTTGCGGGAGGCGGGCCGCCGGGTCGGCGTCGCTGACGGCCCGCTCGACGCGGCCGAACAGGTCGGCGAACGCGGCATCGGAGAGTTGGAGGTACCGCTGCAACCCCGGCGCCTCGTGCTTGAGCCGGGCGTACAGTTGGCCGACGCCGCGGATCGCGAGGTCGCTCAGTTTGACGGAGACCTCCGCCGGGATGCCCAAGTCGGCGAATGATTGATGACTGGCCATGACACGTCCTCTTTGTGCCATTTTAGGCGGTCCGGCCGCAGGGCACAATGTCGCGCGGCCTCGTCACCGTTCGATCGTGTACGCCTCGATGGCTTCCCTGATGACATACCGGTACGGCAGGCGGCCGTAGCCCGGCGTGGCGCCGCCGTACCCCCACCTGATGTCCCAACTGTTCTTGAAGACGAAGTACCCGTCGCGGTGGGCGGCGTCGTCGTCCTCGTACCCGACGAGGCAGATGGCGTGCGCCCCGTCCGGTTGGATGCCGAGCGGCAGAGAGATGACGCCTTCGCGCCAGGCGAAGTCGTCCGTCCAGAAGTGGTACGTGTAGACGGACAGGCCGACGCAGTGCCCGTCGGCCAGGGCCGTCTTCAGGGCGCGGATCGACGTGTGCCGGAGCTGGCTGCACTTCAACGGCCGGTAGTCGCCCTTGTCCAGTGCCGCCCGGACGCCCGGCCTCGGCGGCCCCTGGGCCTCGTTGCCGGCCACCGGCAGGGGGTTGTACCTCCACTGCCGTTCGGTGCACGCGCCGGCGGCCATCGGCAGCGGGACGCCGGCGATCAACACTTTGGCCGCGAACTGCAGGAACGTCCCTTCGTTGTTGGCGGCGCCGTCAATCTGCTTGCACGCCCAGCATAGGTACTGCTCGGACAGGTTCAGCGTCGGAATCGCCAAGCCGGCCTTGACGTACTCGGCCTCCAGGCACGCCGCCGCCGCGTGGGCGACGCACGTGCCACGCATGCCTTGGTCTTTCACCGGCGTCATGTAGGCCGCCAAAGACACCGTCGACGGCAGATTCGGCGTCTCGGCGTTGGCCGGGAACTTCGGCGGGGCGGCCCCCGGCCTCTTCGCGGCCGGCGCCTTACCCCCCGGCGCCAGCTTTGCCAAGTCGTTCAGGTTGATGCCGCGCTTCACCGGGAACCGCGGCGAACTCCTCACCAACCCTTGCGAGCCAGGGGCGGTCTCCAGTTTGGCGAGGAGTTCCCGGATGCGATCGCGCGGCACCTTGAGATACTTTGAGAAAGCCGGCAACTCCTCCGCGTAGTTATTCCGGATGCGGTGGTACAGCGCGGACACGGTCCGGATGCCGGCGTCGTTCAACTTGGCGGCGATTTGCTTGCTGTCCGTCTGGAAATACAGCGCGATGTCCTGCGCGAACAAGTCGGAGCTGTCAGGCGCGATCTTCACGTCCGCGACCGGGTCGGCGCTGGTTTCGAGGCGGGCGTTGTAGATCGTGTCCTTGGCGAGGACGCCGGACATCTCCACGGCCCACCCCTCCTGGTAGCCGAACAGGGCCAGGCCTATGGCCTGCATCATCGTGCGGGTGAACGGGGCCTTCTGCGGGAACGGGATGAGGTCGAGTTGTTGTTGCTTCGGCGTCTCGAGCTTGGCGCGGCCGTTAATAATGCGGACGACGCCAGTGAATTTGGCCATGGCAGCGACTCGGTGAAGAGTAATTAGGGGAGAGAGGCCGACGCCCCGTCGAATCCGGCGGCGGCCACTCCCCCGCTATGGTAAACGCCCCGCCGGCCGCCGGCAAGCGGAAAACAGCCAAATGCCCAGTTCACCGCTTACGGTAAAAGCCCGCCCGAGCGGCGGAGGGCGGCGGCGCCATCATCGCCGTCGGCCGCGCGACGCACAACGCGAGGATTTACTGGAACATGGGGAAGTAGAGAGGACAAGCACGGAGACGCCGGGTAGCCGTCTCACAGAAACGCTTCGGCTACCTTGAAGAGGCCGCTGACCAAGCCGATAAACTGTCGGCCCACCTGAGTGGTTTCGAGTTCGGCCCAGATTTCGAACGAGTGTTCGACGGGCGCGGCCCGCGGGTCCGCCGGGGGCCACGGATACTCGGGGTTGGGGCCGTCGCCGGCCAGCGCGGGGGCCAAGTCCTCGACGCGGCCGGCCAGCGGCAGGCTCTTGCGGACGAGGTGTTCCCACTGCTCGTTTTTACCCGCGAATCCGAGTTGCCGTTGCGCCCGCCGGTTGGAGGAGAGACTGCGGAGGAAGCCGACGAGCGAGCGGTGGGTCGTCTTCTTGGGGCCGGTCTTCCACGCGTGCGCCTTGCCGAGCAGCTCCGTCGCCATTTGCAAGTAATGCAGAGCGTGGCACGCGGGCAAGTCCGGCTGGCCGCGCAACAAGGTGAACACGCCGAAGCTGCCGCGGGCTTGGACGAGGAACAGCCGTTGGTGTTCGGTCACGCCCCCCGCCTCCAGACGGTGTCGCCGCCGAGGGACCACCCCGGCGGCAGGAGCGCCGCGTCGTTGGTAATGCGGCCCAGTTGATCGCTGGTCACGTCGGCGACCAGCAGGCGGTAGTTGGCGCCCTCCACGTCCAGCCCGAAGTCGATCGCCTCGGCTTGGGCCTCGGCGCCCGCCCAGCGGTTGGTGACTTCCAACAGACGAATTTCCTCCGGCGGCGCGCCCCGCGGCAAGTACCACACTTCCCGGAGGGAACTGTCGACGATGAGGTGCTTGTTCGCCACCCACGCGGCCACGTCGTCCCGGCGGTTGCTCGCCGGGGCCGCGGGGGTCTTCCCCCGGCGCCCGCGCGACGCCTCGTCCACGCGGTCCAAGTAGTCGTACCACGAAACGTCGTCGGTCTGCTCCGGGTTGGGGGGGAGCAAATGCAAGTTGGCGTAATCCCGCCACGAGCCGAACTGGACGGCGGTGCCCGTCACCGGCTCATACCCCGCGGCCTCTAATTCGCGGCCGTACTTGAACACTTTATAATGAGTGGGATTCCCCGGCTCCCGGCCCACACTCGCCTCCGGCCGGGCGTGTCCCTCGGGCCATGCGTGGACGGCTTCCCAGTCGTAATCGAGCGTGACGCCTTCGGTGACAGGCCCGCTGTAGCCGGCTTTCCGCGGGTCTTCCCACGTGAAGACGAGGTACGTCGCCCCGTGGCGGTTGTCTTCAACAAGAAACATATTGCCCCTTCCGGCGCCGGTGCCGTGAAAACAACGCCGCACTGCCCGAGTGTTTTGCGGCCATTCTTGATTGTACCTCGCTTCATCGCAAAGCCACCATGTCTTCGCCACCCTGATACGTGCCGCGGCTCCGGCGCCGGAAACAGCCTCACTTCTTCTTCGCCCCCGGCCCGCCGAGCGTGACGGCCGTCTCCTTGCCGGCGACCACTTCCACCGGCGCTTCGGCCTCGCCGCGGACGGCGACGTACTTGCCGGCCGGCACGCCCTTGAGCGTCACAGTCTTGTCCCCCTTTTTGGGCTCGCCGGCCCGGAACGACTGGAGCAGCCACGCATCCGCCCGGTCGAGGTCGGCCGGCACGAGGGAGACGGCGTCGGAGAAATCGTCGGCCACCGGGGTCGGCAGGGTGACGACGACGCCCCCGGCCTTCGCCGGGTCGATGGTCAGGTCCACGGTCAACTGGTCGCCGGCCTTGACCGTGACTTTCTTCCACGCGGCCGTCACGTTGTCGCGGCGGGCGTACACCAGGTACTCGCCGGGCGCCATCTTCACGTGCTTGAATGCCGGGCCGTCGGCCTTGCTGTTGAAGGCGCTCGTGACCTGCGGCTTGAAGGTGGTCGAGGACATCCACTCATTGCCGCCGGGGGTGAAGTTCGTCCCGCCCGCGTTGGAGTGGTTCTTGCCGTCGGCGCCCTTGCCGACGAACCCGGCGGTGAGGTTCGCCTTCTTCCAGTCGCCGGCGATGCTGATCTTCCCCTTCACGTACGGGGCGTCGTCGGCGTCCGGCGGCTCGGCCGGCCCCTTCTCGACGGCGGCGGCGAACGGCCCAGCCAAGTGCGTGTTCGCCGGGTTGGCGACGCGCAGGTCGATGGTCCCTTCCAGCGCCCGCGACGTGTGCTTGGTGATTTTCAGCGTCATCGCGTAGTCTTTGGGGAACACGAAATCCGTCTTGGGGAAGTCCGCCTCCTTGGCCGAGACGGTCACGGGCGGGTGGCCGAAGTTGTCCCCGCCGAACGTCCACGCCTTGCCGTCGAGTTTCTCGCCGGGCGTCATGGGCAGGTCGAACGCGACCTCCATGTCCGCGAAGAAGTCCTTGCCCTTGCGGAACGACAGCTTGCCGCCTTCGAAAACGACCGTGTCCGGCGTGAAGGGCTTCCCCTTGATCGCCCCGGACAACGCCGGGGCCGGGCCGGAGGTCGTTTTAGCCGTCGGGGCCACGGCGGGCGGCCCGCCGGGCGGCGCGGGCGCCGGGTCGGGCGTCTTGTCTTGGCACCCCGCGGCGGCAAGCATGAGGAGCGGGAACAGGCAACACGAGCGCATGGGAGTCTCCGGGAGTCAGGACGGTGGGCCCGCGGCGGCGGTCACGGCTTCACCCGCTTGTATACGGCGAAAAAGCCGCCGTCGCCCGCCGTCGTCTTAAACTCGGTGGGCCGCTCCTGTTCCGGCGTGCCCGCCCGACAGTACTTCGCGGTGTCGCCGACGACTTCGTAAATGCCCTTGAACGTTCTGCCCTTGTCCGGCCCGTCGGTGTAGGTGACGTCCACGGCCTTCGGCTTCTTGCCGGCGTCGAGCTTGGTGGTCCCGGCGGCGACGACGGTGTCGCCGGACTTAACAACAAACGTGCCCCCCGCGGAGACCATCGTGACGGCCTTCTGGGGCTTCAACTCCGCCCCGTCCCGTTCCGCGCTGACTAGTTCCCACGTCCCGTCGAGTTCGCCTTTGGCGTCGTCGGCCACGGCCCCCCGCGGGATCGCGAGCGCGGCCACGGCCAGCCCGAGCAGAACGTGAACGAAGCGTGTCATGTCTTCCCCCCCCGTGTGAGCGTCGGTACGGCGACCGGGCCGGGCAGCGGGGCTTGCCCTCTTCCCGGTTCGGCCGCGAATGATGTCTTTGGTGTGCCGCGAGGCTCAACCGTTAGGCTACCACGGCCGGGCCACGGTCGGCAAGCACGAAACGGACAAACGCGGCCGCCGCCACTCGAACAGTTCCGGCGGTGTCACGGCGCCCGCTCCATCCGATAGTTGACGAACTCGGCCCCGCGGCACGTCACCACCTGTTCGGCCGACACGGCAAACCCTTGAGCCTCGAAGAACGGCCGGGCCGTGATGCTCGCCTCGACGAACAGCCGGGCCAGCCCGAGCCGCCGCGCCTCGGCCACGACGGCCGCCAGCAATTGCCGCCCGACGCCTTGTCCTTGGTGGTCGGCCGACACGTACACGCGGTCGATGTGCCCGGTCGCCTCCAACTCCGCGAACCCGACCGGGCGCCCCGCCTCCTCGGCCACGACGGCGAATCGCCCGGCGAATCGCCCGGCCCACGCGGCGGCGTCAATGTCGTCGGACGCCCACGCCCGGATTTGCGCCGGCGAGTAGTCGCGGGCGTTGACGCGGCGGATCGTGTCTTTGAAAAGAGCCAAGAGCGCGGGCGCGTCGGCGGGTTGGTAAGGGCGAAGGGTTGTCACGGATGTTCGTCCTTTTGCAACGGGAAGCCAGCGCTCCGCTCCGAAGACTCCGCGTCGCGGCTTCTCGGTCGTCATATGGGATTGGCCTTCACCCAATCTTCACGCCCCCAAATACAATCTCGGCATGTCCCTGGAGGCCGTCGCGTGGATGTCCCGCTCCGCAAGAAGTTGTTCGCCGAGGCGCTCGGCACGTTCGGGCTGGTGTTCGCCGGGACGGCCGCCATTGTCGCGGACGGCGCCAGCGGCGGGGCGGTGTCGCACGTCGGCGTCGCCCTCACGTTCGGACTGGCCGTGTTCGCCCTGATCGCCGCGCTGGGCGACGTCTCCGGCGCGCACCTGAACCCGGCCGTCACCGTCGGCTTCACCATCGCCCGGCGATTTCCGGGGCGGTTGGTGTTGCCGTATGTGCTCAGTCAGTGCGCGGGGGCGGTCCTCGCCAGTGTCACGGTCAGCCTGTTGTTCCCGGAGAATTCGGGGCTGGGCGGGACGCGGCCGGCCGGGCCACTCTACCAGTCGTGGGTTCTGGAACTGCTGCTCACGGCCGGGCTGATGTTCGTGATTCTCAGCGTGTCCACGGGGGCGAAGGAAAAGGGCGTCACGGCCGGCTTGGCGATTGGCGGCGTGGTCGCCCTGGAGGCGCTGTTCGCCGGGCCGGTGTGCGGGGCGTCGATGAACCCGGCCCGGTCGCTCGGGCCGGCGCTGGTGTCGGGGAACCTGAGCGTGTTGTGGATTTACCTCTCGGCCCCGGTGGCCGGCGCGGCCTTGGCCACGCTGGCGTGCCGGTGCGTCCGCGAGGAGGGGTGTTGTTGCCCGGTCACCGTTGGAGAATGCGGATGAGCGCCGTCAAACGTTTGCTGTTCGTGTGCGTCGAGAATTCCAACCGCAGCCAGATGGCCGAGGCGTTCGCCCGGCTGGTGGGCGGCCCGGCCGTCGAGGCGTACAGCGCCGGCTCACGACCGTCGGGCGTCGTCAACCCGAAGGCCATCGCGGCGATGGCCGAGCTGGGCTACGACTTGGCCGCCCACGGGTCGAAGTCGCTGGACCAGCTCCCCGACGTGGACTTCGACTTCGTGGCGACGATGGGCTGCGGCGACGCCTGCCCTCTGGTCCGGGCCGGCACGCGCGCCGACTGGGCCATCCCGGACCCGAAGCACATGCCGCCCGAAGAATTCCGCGCCGTGCGCGATTTGATTCGGGCCAAGGTGACGGCGGCGCTGGAGTCGTTGGGCGTGGCGGCGTCGAAGACTGTTTAGCCGCGACGCGGCGTCTTCGGAGCGGAGCGCAGACCCGTTCACCCCATACTGGCCGCCCGTACACGTCATTGACAACCACTTCCCGATTCGTCAAACTCGGGCGGCCCTCGCTCGTCTGTAGATAGTATCCCGTCGTCCGCACCACTCCAGAGAGAACTCTCATGACCGCCATGCGTCGCTTGATGTGGGGCCTGCCCGTCCTCGGGGCCTTGGCCGCCGGCACCGTGTTCATGACCCAACGCGGCGAATCCGCCCCGGCCGCCGGGAAGGCCGAGGAAGTCGCCAAGGTCGCCAAGTTGACCGACTTGAAGCCGGCCGTCAGTCTGCCGGTGTCGCAGGTCATCCTGTTCAACTCCGGGGTGGGGCACTTCACCCGGTCCGGCGAAATTGACGGCGACGCCCGCGTCGATTTGACGTTCCCCGAACAAGACATCAACGACCTCATCAAGTCGATGACGCTGATCGACACGTCCAAGACCGGCCGCGTCTCCTCGGTGACGTATGACTCGCACGACCCGATCGACCGCACGCTGCGGTCCTTCGCCATCAACCTGAACAACAACCCGAGCTTCTCCAACATTCTCACACAGGCCCGCGGCGAGGCCGTGGAAGTCACCCTCGTCAACACGGCCAACCAGCCGGGCAGCCTGACGGGCAAAATCATCGGCGTCGAGAAGCAGAAGGTCACGGGCAAGGAGGGCGTTCAAGAAGTCGAAGTCCTGAACCTGTGGTGCGCGGAAGGGGTGCGGGCCGTCCGCATGAACGAGTTGCAGAAGTTGCGGTTCTCCAACCCGGTCATTGAGAACGAAATGCGGCGGGCGCTCGAAACGCTGTCGCTGTCCCACGACTCGCAGAAGAAGGCCGTCAGCCTGAACTTCGCCGGCGAGGGCAAGCGCCGCGTGGAAGTCGGCTACGTCATCGAGAACCCGATCTGGAAGACGAGCTACCGGCTGGTGCTGGACAAGGAGGGCAAGCCGTTCCTGCAAGGGTGGGCCGTCGTCGAGAACCCGACCGATGAAGACTGGACGGGCGTGACGATGGCGTTGGTCTCGGGCCGGCCGATCTCGTTCAAGATGGACTTGTACAACCCGCTGTACGTCGGCCGGCCGACCGTCGAGCCGGAGCTGTTCGCCTCCCTGCGGCCGCCGACGTATGACGGCGCCTTGGCCAAGAGGCCCGCGGAAAAAGAGATGGAGAATGCGGAAAAAGCCGCCGCCGCCCCGGCGGCCCCGCCCCCGGCCGGCGGCCCGGCGTTCGGCGTCGCCGGCGAGGACCGCACCGCCGGCTTGAACGCGTCGAAGGACGCGGCCCGCAAGTACGCCGACGCCACGCGGGCGCGCCTCGGCGATCGCATGGATCTCGGGGCCAGCGTGCAGACCGCCGCGACCGCCTCGGCCTTGGGCGACTACCACCAATACGTGATCGACCAGCCCGTACACCTCGGCCGGCAGAAGTCGGCCCTGCTGTCCATCGTCAACAAGCAAGTCGAGGGCAAGCGCGTCAGCATCTACAACCCCGGCGTGCAGGCCAAGCACCCGCTGTTGGGGTTGAAGTTCAAGAACACGACCGGCATGCCGTTGAGCCAAGGGCCGATCACGGTCATCGAAGGGTCCGTCTACGCCGGCGACACGCGCGTTCTTGATTTGCAACCGGACGAAGAACGTCTGGTGAGCTACGCCATCGACCTGGGCACGGAAGTGGCCACAAAGAATGGCAACGCCACCAGCAAGATCACCAGCGTGAAAGCCGTCAAGGGCCTCATCTACACGAACACCCTGTTCCGCGAAGAGAAGACCTACGACATCGCCAACCGCTCCACGACCGACCGCGTCGTGCTGATCGAACACCCGAACCGCAAGGGGCAGGGGTTCAAGTTCGTCGGCAAGAACGTCCCGGCCGAGGAAGCCGCCGACGTGTTCCGCTTCCAAGTGGACGTGGCCTCGAAGAAGGACACGAGCTACTCGGTGATCGAGGAGCGCGAGGCCGGCGCCACGATCCAGTTGACGAACCAGGCCGACGACCAAATCCGCTACTTCATCAACTTGAAGGAAGCCCCCGATGCCCTGAAGGCGCAACTGCAAGAGGCCTTGAAGATGAAGGCCGGGTGGGACACCCTGCGGGCGGACATCGCCAATGCCGACCGCCGCATCCAGACGATCACCGTGGACCAAAAGCGCCTGCGGGACAACCTGCGCGAGACGCCGAAGGAGTCGCCGCTGTTCACCCGCTACTTGACGACCTTGGAGAATCAGGAGAAGGAGATGGACGAGTTGCAGGTGAAGCTCAAGAAGCTCCACGGCGACGAGGCGACGGTGCGGACCAAGTACGACAACTATCTGGCGAATTTGTCTGCCGAATAAAAAAGGCAACCTCACCCCCTAACCCCCTCTCCGCGGCGGAGAGGGGGGACCAAACCAAATCCAAGAGGCAGTCGCCCCCCGGCCC
>JAYUGD010001000.1:0-3393 GCA_043767785.1 Zavarzinella sp.
GACGCTCACAGCGTCGGCTCGCCAAACCCGCCCCTGAAGAATTGACGAAAAACCCCCCTTCGCGCGGCCCGGGGCTTCCGCTTATAATCACTCTTATCCGCGGGAGAGGACATTCCCGCGGGGCATCGTTGGGGACGCATCATGGCAGGCTACGGCAAGCGACCACAATCCGGGACCGGCGGGGCCGGCGCCCTCGCCCGGCTGGCGAACCAGACGCAGCAGGAATTCGAGCTGGAATTTTTCGCCGGCGTCCTCTCTCAGCACGCGGAGTACGTCGAGGCCCTGAAGGCCCACGCCAAGAACCTCGCCCAGGCCAAGCGGCACGACGAGGGGGTCGAGATCGACTCCCGCATCACGCACCTGCGGCCGACGGACTCGCTGGCCCACTACAACCTCGCGTGCAGTTACGCCCTCACCCGCCGGCTCGACGAGGCCATCGAGGCCCTGCGCCGGGCCGTGGAACTCGGGTACCGCGACTTCCCGTTCATGCAGCAGGACAGCGACCTCGACCCCGTCCGCAAAGACCCCCGCTTCCGCGCCCTGCTGCGCGAGTTCAAGAGCCGCTGACCCGGCGGCCGGATTCCCCATGTCTGCCGTCACCACCGCCCCCGACTTGCGAGCCCTGTACGAGCAGGACGAGACCGCGTGGCTCGACGCGATGGCCGCCCTCGCGGCCGGCCGCCACGTCGCGCACATGGACTTCCCCCACCTGAGCGAGTATCTGACGGACATGGCCAAGCGTGACCGCCGCGAAGTGTTCAGCCGGCTGGTCGTGTTGCTGGCGCACTTGTTGAAGTGGGAACACCAACCTGAAAATCGCGGCGGGTCGTGGCGGGTCACGATCCGGGAACAGCGGCGGGAACTCCGCGGCCTGCTGGAAAGCGGTACGCTGCGGAACCACGCCGAGGCGGTCTTCGCCGAGGCCTACGCCGAAGCCCGCGGCCAAGCCGCCGACGAGACGGAACTGGCCCCGGCCACATTCCCCGACGCCAGCCTGTGGACGCTCGACGCCGCGATTGATGTCGCGGCCTAAACCCCGTCGCTTCGCCGCCCTCACTCCATACATTACGGGGTTCCCGGCCCCACACGCCGGCCGGAACCTTCGCGGGGAGAGTGCGGTTGTCCGCCGAGCAGCAACACCGGGCCGGGATTTGGTACGGCGTGGCGGCCTACGGGGCGTGGGGGGTCGTGCCCCTGTACTTTAACTCCGTGGACTGCCCGGCCCGCGAGATCGTCGCCCACCGCGTCCTGTGGTCGCTCGTCGTCTTGGCCCTCCTCATCACCGCCCTCGGCCGGTGGCGGGAAATGCGGGCCGTCTTCGCTAATCGCAACCTGCTCCTGCTCTTGTTCGCCAGCGGCTACCTCGTGGCCGGGAACTGGTACGTCTACGTGTACAGCGCCACGTCCGGGCAGATCACGCAGGCGAGTCTCGGGTACTTCATCCTGCCGCTGGTCAACGCCTTCGCCGGGGTGACGTACTTCCGGGAGCGGTTGCGGCGGGGGCAGGCCGTCGCCCTGGCGTTCGCGGCCGGCGGCGTTCTGTACATGGCCGTGAGTCTTGGTTTCTTCCCGTGGATCGGCGTCACGCTGGCGGTCAGCTTCTCCCTGTACGGCGTGCTGCGGAAACTCGCCCCCGTGGACGGCGTCATCGGCTTGGCCGTGGAGACGGTTCTGCTCGCCCCGACGGCCCTCGTCCTCTTGGCCGTCTGGGAATCGACGGTCGGCCTCACGTTCGGCCACCGCGGCTTGGCGACGGACGCCCTGATCGCCTGCTCCGGGCTGGTGACGACGTTCCCGCTGATTTGCTTCGCCCAAGCCGTTCGGCGCCTGCCGCTCGTCACCATCGGGTTCCTGCAATACCTGTCGCCGACGCTGCAATTGGCCGTGGCGATTTTCGTGTACGGGGAGGCATTCACGGCCGCCCACCAAGTGAGCTTCGGACTGATCTGGCTCGGCCTATTGGTCTTCGGGTGGGACGCGGTGCGAAACGGCCGGGCGCGGCGGGTGGCCGCGGACGCCGTCGTCGGCGAGGAGCCGATGCTCGTGGACTTGGAAACGGAAAAGGCCGGCGCCTGACGACCCAGGTTGACCCCGCCCTGTCGGGCTGGGCTATGGTAAGCAGTCCGTTGGACCGAAAAAACCGGGCGCCCGCTACACCGTTCCGAACTCTGCTCTCACCTTCGCCCGGCCGACCCGCCAGTCCGCGGGGCGACATCTCCCCGCGGGAGGATGTCGCCCCGCGGGGATCAACCCCGCGGCCCGTTGAAAACCGTATGGCCGATCATCAATGATTCGTCGGCCGCCTTTCGGGGCGAAGTCTCCCCACGACAAACGGCCGGGCCGCCTGTAGAATGGGGGGAAATACCGCGCCAACGGCCCGGCCCCCGGCCGCGTTGGATTGGCGTCTCCCATCTCCCATTTCTTTGGCGGTGAGCCGCGTATGAACAAGTTTCGGTGGTCAATCGTGGCGGGCCTGGCCCTGCTGGCGTCCGCGGGCGTCGCGCCCGCGGCGGAAATCCCCGAGCCGCCGGTCATCGACGGGGCCGCCACCGTGGCCAGCCCCAAACTGCACAGCGGCGTCCAGCGCATCACGGAAGAGCCCGCCAACGGCCCGCTGCACAAGGCTGTCCGCATGTTCGCCGAGAACTTCGCGTTCAGCGTCGCCCAGCCGCCGTACAACGGCGAGCCCGAAGATCCGAAGAAGAAGTCCGGCACGTTCGTCCGCGACATCAACGCGCTCATCAAGAGCGCGGAAGACTTCGCCACCATGTACCCGCAGCCCCCCTCCACAACGCTGAGCCAGGCGCAGATGGAGTTCGCGGACCAGTTCACCCTGGAAATGGCGGTCGCCGCCAAGCGAGTATTGGACAACTCGACCCGGCCGATGGAACGCCTGAGCATGGTCCGCATGATGGCGACCTGCTGCAAGATGCCGGGGACGAAGCTCGTCGACCCGCTGCTGGCGGTCATCAACAACCCCGACGAGTCCGACGCCCTGAAGCTGTACGCCTTCCAGGGCATCCGCGCCTTCCTCGAACACCCGCACCCCGAAGACCCGACCCGGCACATCGACTACAAGAACGTGGCCAAGTTCGGCCAAATCTCGGAGAGCCTCACGAAGTACGTCGTCCAGAAGCGCTCCTTCCGGGACGACAAGGAGCGCATGGTCATCGAGTACGTGCGCCGCGAGGCCGTCGCCGCCCTGGGCCGGTTTAAGCAGAGCGTCGTCCGCGAGAACACCCGCAAGCCCGTGTCCCGGCCCGGCTACACGCTGATGCGCGTGTTGTGGGACCCGGAGATTTCCCCGCCCGTGACGATTCAAGAGCGGATCGAGGCCCTGTGCGGGTTCGCCATGATGAAGATCGACGAAGACCTGAACCTGGACGTGGCCGC
>JAYUGD010001001.1:0-9313 GCA_043767785.1 Zavarzinella sp.
CCGCTGCGCAAAGCCTCCGCGTCGCGGCTAACAAGACCGGCGGCCGCGGGTTTTCCAAGTGGTCAACAATACAAAGGAGCCGACCATGTCCCGCCCCGCCGACGCCCGGCCGCTCGGCCTCGAAACCCCGGCCGCGGTCATTGAGGCGTTCCACGCCGCCGTCGTCACGGCATTCCAGGAACTGACGGACACGGCCGTCGAGCCGACCGACGCCTACCGCTCGGCGACCGCCGGGCCGCCGGCCGCCGTCCGCGCCCGCATCGACTTGCGCGGCGCCACGCCCGGCCGCCTGACGCTGGTTTTTCCCCGCCCGGTGTTGGCGACGCTGACGCGCCGCTATCTGCCGGCCGACATCCCCGTGACGCCGGACTTAATTTCCGACGCCGCCGGCGAATTCGCCAACGTGGTCGCCGGCCAAGCCAAGACCATGCTGAAGGGGACGCCGCACCACTACACACTCTCCACCCCGAGCGTCACCGTCGCGGACGACCCCGACGGCGACGCCGTCACCCTGGCCTACGACGGCGACGCCGGCCCGTTCACGCTGCGCCTGGTGTTGCCGACGGGCGGGTGAGCAAGCCCGGCGGCCGCGGTACACTCGGCGTATCCGCCACCGATTGTGAGTTAACAATTTAGGCTTGATGAAGAACCCGTGAAGCGGCTTCTCATCTTCACTGTTCTACCCCACTTCTTCACACGCACCCGATAACAATGACGGGGAATATGGACGGAGACACGGTGCCCGGTGGGCACGACGGGTCTTCGACGCTCTTTTTTTCTCATTCCTTCCCTTATCCCGGACCCACCATATTTAGCCGTCTTCGGCCCGCCGCCGTTGTTCGCCCCGCCCGCAAGTTGATGATTGAAAACCTCGAAGCGCGCGACGTGCCGGCGGCCTTCACGTTGGGGGACTTGGCGCTCCTCGTGGCCACTGCCAGTGCGAGCAACACGACGGGCAGTGTCGTGGAAATCAACACCTCGACGGCAAATCAGAGCGCGGTCCAAACCATCGCCCTGCCCGGCACAGGGGCCGCGGATTCGTACCGCATCAGCGGCTCCGCGTCCAGCACGGGTTATGTGGCGCGGAGCAACGACCATCCCCTGCTCGCGTTCACCGGCGCCAACAGCACGGACACCACGACCAACGTCAACGCGCTGAACCCGCGCGGCGTCTGCACGGTCACCAAGAACGGCGCGGCCTTGGTCAACAGCCAATTCACCCAGGCGGACGTGAGCGCCGGCGACACGACGGCCGCGGCCGTCCGCGACACGGCCACGACGGCCGCGGCCGGCGACACGGACACGCTTGTGCTGTCGCTGACGGACGGCACGTCGGCGCCCATTTCGGTGACGCTCAACATCGCGGTCGTCGCCGTCGAGCGGGATCCGCTTCTGCCGGTCCACGAACGCGAACCCCGCCCCGAGTTCCAACAGGAACGTCTCGATCTCCCGCAGGATGGCCGCTTCGAGGTCGCCTTCGGAGAAAGAGTCTTTCAGCCCCAGGAAGTCCAAAATGTACGGGTCGCGGAAGACCAAGTCCGGCGTCAGCGTGCCGGACTCCCGCAGGGCTTTCAACTCCTGCTCGATCAGTTCCTCCGGCTTCTTGGAAATGGCCGTGCGCTCGTAGAGCATCGACCGGACGCGCTCTTGGGGCGTGCGCTTGCTCCACCGTTCGAGCCGGCACATTTCCGCGTAAAAGTCTCGTTGCAGGGAGTCTTTTAAGCAAATGATCGAGAGGAAGTTGGTCCACGACAATTGTCGCATCAGTGGTGAGACAATTCCAAAGTTCGGAAACACTTCGGCGAAGCGGATCATGTGCCGGAGCGATTTCGCCGAGTATCCGCGGCCGAACTCGGCTTCCAATTGTCGCGACAGTGTCGCGACAATCTCCTCCCCGTACTCGGCCCGCTTCTCTTGCAGGATTTCCCGGCGGATGCGTTCGCCGACGCGCCAATGGATCAGGGAGAGGGCCGCGTTGACGGCCTGATGCACTTGCTGCCGGGCGTCCACGATCAGTTGCCGAATTTCGGCGTGCAGGTCGGCGCCCGGCGCGGGCTTCGCGACGGCCTTGGTCGGCTTCGCGGGGGTTCGTTTCTTGGCCATGCGAGATCAGTCCGGCGAGGGGAATGGCGTGCGCTTCCCCCATTCTGACACCGGATCGCCGCTCCGCAAGTTCACCCCGCCAATTCTTCGATCGGCTCGCCGTCATCAAGCAGTTGCACCGGGCGGCCGGAGAAGTCGGTGAGCTTTTGGCGGTAGTCGATGCCGAGGGCGTGGTACACCGTGCCCAGCACGTTTTGCGGGCCGAGGGGGCGGGACTTCGGGCGCTCGCCGCGGCTGTCGGTCTCGCCGATCACTTGGCCGTGGCAGCCGGCGCCGGCGAAGAGGGCGAAGCTGGCGTCCGGCCAGTGGTCGCGGCCGGTCTGCGAGATATTCGGGGTGCGGCCGAATTCGCCCCACACCACCACCAGCACTTCCTTGTCCAAGCCGCGGTCGTGCAGGTCCGTCACCAAGGCGTGGACCGAGCGGTCGAGCAACGGCAGCGCGCTCTTCAAACTGTGCCAGATGCTCTTGCCGCCGACTTGTTGGATCACGTTGCCGTGGTGGTCCCACAGGCCGGCCCGCAGCGTCACGACCGGGACGCCGGCTTCGACGAGGCGGCGGGCCAGCAGGAAGTTGTGCGGGTACCAGTACGAGTCGGCGTCCTTGCCGGCGTAGATGAACTTGGCGTCCTTGTCCCCGTAGCGGGCCTTGACCTTCTCCGGCTCCCGGCTCAGGTCGAAGGCGTCGCGGACGCGCGGGGCCGTCAGGATGTCGAGGGCCTTGGCCGTGTGGGCGTCCATGTCCCGGCTCTCGCGGCGGGCGTCCTGCTCGCGGCGGTAATGGTCGAAGTCGTGCAACAGGCCGCGGCGGTCGTCGAACCGGGCGCGCGAGATGCCGTTGAGCAGCCCGAGGTTGCGCACGCCCTCGCCGCCGGAAATGTGCAGCGCCCGGTGGGCCGCCCCGGCGTACTGCGGGCTTTCGTAACTCGACGTGCCCGTGCTGTACTCCAGACTCACATACGACGGCACGCGGGCGCCGTCCCCCTTGAACCGGCTAATCACCGACCCGAACGACGGCCGCTTCGCCGACTTGGGGAACCCGGTGTACACCTCTTCCAACTCGTGCTGCATCGGCTCGACGAACTGCAGCGACCGCACCAGCGCCAGTTTGTCCGCGATCGACGCCTGCAGCGGGAAGTGTTCGCAGATGTCGAACCCCGGCACGACGGTCTTGATCGGCTTAAACTCCCCGCGCACTTCAGAAGGGGCGTTCGGCTTCAAGTCGTACATGTCGAGGTGGCTCGGCCCCCCCGCCAAACAAACCATGATGACGGCCCGCGGCGCCTTGCCCGTCGGCTCCTGGGCGCGCAGCCGCAACACGTCCGGCAGCGACAGCCCGCCGAGGGCGCCGAGGCGGAGGACATCACGGCGGGTGGGGTGTTGGCTTCGGAAGGAGAGCATGAGAAGCGGCTCGCGGCGGGAGAAGGTTAGACTACCAGCCCGCGGGCCGGGCCGCAACGGGTTTCCGCACGACGCGGCCGTGCAGCCGGCCTACTTCGCCTCTGTCGGGGGGGCGGGTGGCGGCGCAGGGACTGGCTCGCATTCATTCATGGGAATGTGCGGGCCGTTGAGCCGCGAAATTTCGCGGCTACGGTGATGGACGGAGGCCCCTCTTGTCGCGACGCACAAATAGTTCGCGCCTGGGCGGCCGGCGCGGCGTCTGGATAGGGGCAAGATCAGATGGCTCGGCGTGTGAATTCCGTGTAAAGTAACGGGGGAAGGATACTGACGAGGCTACGCCATCGTCGGACCGGGGGCCCATCATGCCGACACTTGCTGATTTTTTAAGTCATTTCGACGCAGACGGCCGCTTCCGTGACGGGGACGGTGGGCTGGATGTGATTTTCACAATCGAACCTGGGCGACAATATCGAGGGCGCCTCACGTTCCAAAATGGGTTGTGCGTGGCCGCCGATATGGAAGGCAGTATGCCGTGGTCCTACCCGGACGGCTCGCCGTTGGACGGCGTCCGGTTTCACTTGCTTTTTGACCAGAGAGAGTCGGTGTTCGTGGTCGTCGGGCAGGGGCGGGTTCTCCGCACGGACACGGTGCCAACGCCGGACACTTACGACCTTTCGACTCGGCCAAATGTGCAAATTAATCCCCGTGCTCACACCGCCTTGCTGTCACTCTCTCAAAGAGAAAGAGGCTTGGTGTTGGCGGCCGTGGATCAGTTGGCGAAAACGCCGCCGGCCGAATGGCCGGCCGACATCGCGCTACGGCTGAACGCCGACAACCCCGTACACCTCGTCTGGGTTTCGTCCACTCTGAGGGCATTCGTCCGGCCGATACCCAAGGGCGGCGTGGAAGTCTTTGACCTCGTCAGCGAATCCACGCTGCGGAAATTCTTGGAGCGGTCGAAAGTCGGGAGTGGCGCGGCATGAAGTCTCTCGCCCCTATCGTTTTCGATTACTCGGCCTGCCGCGCTCAATTGGAGGAATTCCGAAAGCTGCTGGCATCGAAACCTGAACTGTCGGAGAATGCCGACATTCTGCCGTTCTTCCGCGAACGCCGTCAGATGTGCACCTTGTTTGGAATGTTCAATCCCAGGATCGTGTGGGCGGACCGCTTTGCAAGCGAGTTCGACATTTTTGGCGACTTCGCCTGTGACATTGCGGTCGGCGAGTGGACACGCGGCGCCTATTGCTTCGTAGAATTCGAGGACGCCAAGAAGGGGAGCGTGTTCGAGAAGAAGGGCCGTGCCACTCCGGAGTGGGGGCGGCGGTTTGACCATGGGTATAGCCAAGTCATCGACTGGATGCACAAGTTGGCGGGACGGGAAACCAGCGCCGACAACTTGGCCCGCTTTGGGGCATACCAAATTAACTGTGAAGGGATTTTGGTCATCGGGCGAGACGCGTTCCAAGAACCTGCTGAAATGGAACGCCTTGCGTGGCGCAGTGACCGGGTGAGCGTGAATCAGAAGAAAGTCATTTGCCTGACGTTCGACCAGTTGCTGAGCCAATTTGATACGCGAATGAACGGCCTTGCGGTGGTCTACGAATTGGGTTTTGAAAAGGCGCTGGCCAGTTTGGCGTCTCACCCGGCACCGCATCCCGTCAGTGCCGCGATTGAGTGAAATCCGGCGACTGATGTCGATCCGTCGTCCCGACAGGCGAACTCCCTGAGCGTAGGAGTGGGACGACCGCGACGGGTTTTCGGGCCTTAACCGACGTCGCCCGTCTCCGGTTGCGGCAGCCCTTCCGACGGCATACGCTACTCCGCGTCGCGGCTAAACAATTCGTCACCCTTTTTTCTTGAACAAGTCCAAAAACCGGTCCTCGTACTCCTTGAACAATCCCAGGCGGTCGAGTTCCTGTTTCAGCATGAACGCCTTGGTCCGGCTGCGGGCGGCGGCGGTGAACAGCGTCTCGATGTGGTCGCGGTCGTCGGCGACGGCTTGGCTCTCCTCCGACAGCGGCTCGTCCCCCTCGTCGTCAACGGCTTCGAACTCCCCGCTTTCGTTCGGCGGCGCGTTGGCGGTGCGCATCTCCTCCACGCGGGCCAGCAGTTCGCCGAGTTGGTCGTCGGCCGCCTTGGCCCACGCGGCCAGCTCGGCCAGGTCGAGGTCCAGCCCGGCCAGGACGGCGAACGACTCCAGGATGGCGTGCGACGCCTTCGGGAACGCGAGCTGGGCGAAGATGTGCGGCATCTCGCCGAGCAGGCACACGCCGTTCAGCCCCTCCGCGGCGCCGGCGGCGAGCAACACGCCGTTGAGGCCGCCGATGTTGCCGTTCTCCAGCGGCGTCAGTTCGAGGCGCTTCATCTCTTCGAGGTTGGCCGCGTCCGTGGCGGCGGCGAACACGCGCGACGAGTGCCCGGGGTGCATCTGCGTCGCCATCGCGGCGAACGTGAACAGCCGTTCGACCCCGAGTTCCTTGGCGAACGCCACGATCCGCTTGCAGAACGGGTACTTGCCGAGCGGCGGCTGGGCCTCGCCGACGAACACGACCAAGTCGTGCCGGCCCTTTGGGTCTTTCCAAGCGTAGAACCGATTCCGCGGCATCCGCGTCGGCCCGATCAGCCCGCCCTCCACTTCGACCGCGTCCACATCAAACAAGTCGTCCGCCTTCACCTCGGCGAACTCGGCCATCCCAAGCTTGGACAGCAAGTAGACCCCGGCGTTCAGGGCGACGTGCCCCATCCCCGGCCAGACGGCGACCAGCCACGGCCGGTTCAGTTTCGGTTCGTCCATCGGCACGCCCCTTTGGGTTACGGAAAAGGCTCCTGCTTCATTGATAGGGAGTGAGGGGGAGACAAAGGGGGAGTGCGCGACGGGGTCGCTCGGTTTCCGGGCGGCGATGCGCGGCCGGCGGTCACTCGCCGGTCGCGTACTGCGCGGCCAGCCCGGCGAGGGTCATGTTCTCGGCGACGGCGTCGTGCGGGATCAGCACGTAGCGCCACGGCTTGCCGCCGTGGCGCGCCGCGTGGGCTGAGGCGTGCCGGCACCACTGCACGGCGGCGTCCCGCTTGGCCAACACTTCGGGGTCCGCCATTTCCGACTTCTTCTTCGGCTCGATCATCAGCACGGCGGCGGCCGTCTCGGCGACGAAGTCCGGCTGGTACTCGCGGTGGTCCGGCCCGAGTTTGTAGAAGATTTGGAACTGGCCCCGGGCCGGGCGGAACCACCGCTCGGCCCCGCGTTCCAAAATGACGGCGACCACGCGCTCGGTGTCCGACTGGAACTTTGTCAGCCGGAAGAGGCACCGCTCGAAGCCGGAGTACAGGTACTGGGCGATCTTACCCTTGTCGGCCGGCGGCTGGCGGTAGTCCAGCACGGTGTCCGCGGCGTTGGCCGTGTAAGCGCTCTCCTTCAACTCCGTGAAGCCCTTGCTCACCTTGGCCTCGTACCCGGCCGTCTCTTCTTCCCAGAAGTGGGCCATCATTTGCGCGTGGACGGCCGCCGCGATGGGCGTCTGGTGAATCCGCAGCACCTTGCGCAGATCGCGCTCGTCCGGGCACTTGGCCTTGAGGTGGGCGACGGCCTGCGCCGCCAAGTCGTTGATGAGGTCGGCGTGGTCCTCGTAAGACAGGTCGTCGAAGTCGCGCAGGCCGTTGACGACGTAGTCTTCCAGCCGGGTGTAATCGGCCTCGGCCCGGCCGAGGGCGTAGCGCTCCTGCTCGCCGGTCCGCAGGAACTGCCCCACCAACTCGTCGGACGGGGTTTCGTAGCGGAGGGCGGACACGTCCAGCGTGAACGGCGTGATGCCGCTTTTGACTTCGGCCGTCGGGACGAGCGTGATGCGCGGGATGTCGATGGTGCCGCGGACGACGTGACTCGTCGTCTTGGCGACCACGGCCGCCAGCGTTTCGCCGTCCTTGAAAATGTCTTGCTGTTGCGGGCCGAGCCGGCGCCGGACTTCGGCGACGACCGTGGCCTGAACGTCCGCTCGGCCCAAGGCGGCGACCGTCGGCGCCGCGTCCGGCCTGTTCTCGAACGTGCGCAATACCTCGTAGGCGACTTGGGCCGCCTTCCGCTCCCCGGCCGTGGCGAACAGCGGCGGCGGCCCGCCGGCGGCGGCCGGGGCCGGCTCGGCGAACAGGTCTTCCGCCACGCGCGACTTCGAGACGACCGACACGGTTTTTTCCGCGAAGCCCGCCGGGTCCAAGACCAATTGGTGCAGCCGGAACGGGGAGTCGGGCCGCTTGGCGTCGTCGAGAATCTCCTGGAACTTGTCGTGGGCGATGATGTTCAGCCGGTCCACGGCGCTGACGCCGGTGCGCTCGCCGTACGGCAGCCGCAGGCCGCGGCCGATGCTCTGCTCGACCAGGACGCGGGCGTTCGCTGCCCGCAGGGGGACGATGGTGTACAGGTTCGTCACGTCCCAGCCCTCTTTGAGCATGTTGACGTGGATCACGATTTCCGTCGGCTCGGCGGCGCTCTCCACTTTCAAGAGGCGCGCGATCATCTCCTCTTCCTTCGCCCCGGTCTGGGACGAGTCCACTTGGATCGCCCGCCCCTTGTACCGGCCGCCGAAGAATGCGTCGGCCTCGACGGCGGCCAACAGCTCCTTGGCGTGCGTCGTGTCCCGCGCGATCACCAGCACGAACGGCTTCACGACCGGCCGGCCCGAATTGTGGGCGTAGGTTTCCAACTCGGCTTTGAGGCTTTCGTGCAGCCGGACGCCGTCTTCCAGCTTGAGGCGCTCGACCTCCTCGGCCGTCATGCCGGCCGGGTTGAAGTCTTGGCGCGTCACGACGGCCGGCTCCTTTACGAAGCCGTCGGCCATCGCTTGGGCCAGCGGGTAATCGACGATGACGTTCTTGAACGGGGCCGCCCCGCGGGCCGTCTCGACGAACGGCGTCGCCGTCAATTCCAGCCCGAGGACGGGCTTCAACTCGTTGATGGCCCGGACGCCGGCGCCGGCCCGGTAGCGGTGCGACTCGTCCATCAGCAGGACGAGGTCGGGGAGTTTGGCCAGGTACTCGAAGTAGCTCTCGCCGATGTACTCGCTGAGGCGCTTGATGCGCGGCGACTTGCCGCCGCGCACCTCGCTGTTGATTTTCGAGATGTTGAAGATGTTGACGGTGCAGTCGTCCGGCTGGGCGTACAAGTTGCCGGCCAGTTGTTCGTAATTGTCCCCGGTGATGACCGTCGGGGCCTTGATGGCGAAGTCGGTCAGGCCGCGGAAGACGTACTTCGGCGTGTTGGGCGTGAAGTCGGCGATCAGCTTGTTGTAGATCGTCAGGTTGGGGGCCAGCACGAAGAAGTTGCGGACGCCGTGCGCGAGGTACAGGAAGCTGACGAACGCCCCCATCAGCCGCGTCTTGCCGACGCCGGTGGCCAGGGCGAAGCACAGGGACGGGAACTCCCGCTCGAAGTCCGTCACCTGCGGGTATTCAACCCGGACGGCGGCCAGCACGGCCGCCGGGTCGGCCCCCTTCCGGGGCGGGGCCAGTTCGCAGACGCGGGCAAGCCGCTCCAACGAAAGGATTTGCGGCGGCCGCAGGCTCAACCGGCCGGCGACGTTGTGGGCGTGTGAGTTCATGGGGCGGGCGATGCTCGTTTTTTTGACCGTGGGTACAAACGGAAGAGACCCCCCGAACACGGCGGCCGGTTTTCGCCCCAACGGGGCGGGGGAAAATAGCCAGGGGCGGCTTCCGCCCCTGGTTGAGATCGCCACCCGTTTCTTATGGCCCCAACGGGGCGCCGGCGGAGGACGGGCGCCCCGTTGGGGCCTAATCCATTTTCAATGGCGGGCGGTCCCGGG
>JAYUGD010001002.1:0-9298 GCA_043767785.1 Zavarzinella sp.
GGGCGCCGAATCGCGTTGTACCTTTCCTGTAAAACTGTGGCTACTTCGTGCCGATACGCCATTGGTGCATCTTTGGACGCCGTCACGCTCATGCCGAGAAGCAGTTTCGGCCCTAAGGGATTTTGAATGGCGTCTTCAACGTCAGCAAGTCCGCGAAGGGCCTGAATAATCTCGTGCAAAATGGTCGTGTCCACGCGCGATTTCCCGCACCGGCGGACCGGGCGCGCGCATGACATGAGAACGTGGGTCATCCGCGAAGCCCGGCGGTCATCGGGTAGCTACTCCCGATGTTCCGGCTTCGGGTCATTTTGTGGCAGGTCAGGACGGGTCCGCAATGTCAGTAGCCGTCCCGTCGTCGATTTTTGTTGGGATTTCTGACAGGGGTTCGGGCGAGTCTGCCATTCGGAGCAGTTCGCCGCGGACCTCTTCGCGGTACGCATAGAGATTCGGCAGCGGCGAGCCGAGCATGTCCGCCATGCGGGCGGCGTCGTGGACTTGGTTCACGCGGTTCCGACGGCGCATCACTTCGGTTTGCAAGGCGTCTTCCGGGTCCGTCGGGCCGGTCGCAAAGGCGTGCGGGGACAGCGGGCAGAGTTTGGCCACTTCGACGGCGGCCTTCAACCGCAGTTCGGGCGGGCCGTCCGTGAGCAGTTCCCCGAGCGTGTCCATCGCCTTGGGAAGCAGACTCCGCAAGCGGTCGATCCCGCATGACCACACGTCGGCCCGCTTGCGGTTCAGGGCGGCTTGGAATTCGAGGGAGTAGCGGCGCCACTTGGTCACGGTGACGCGGTGGACGCCGACGAGGGCGGCCGTCTCCGAATCGTTCTTGCCGGCGGACAGGGCGTCCACGGCGTTCAATTGGGCCAGCGTCAGCCCGTCCGCGTGTAGTGCGGTGTTGCCCGATGTAGCCTTAGAACGCTTGCCCACGGTGTCCCCCCTTCGCTCTCACGGCCCATTTAGGTGTCCGGAGTGTCCGCCGCATTGGCCTGAATGCCGGCCCCGTTCCACCCGGTCATGCAGTCCCATTCTACCCTTTACAGGAGGGCGAATCGGCGGATAGGCGGCCCGTTCAAGGCCGGCGGATCACTCTTCATCGTCCGCGTCGTCCGCGCTTGGCGCGGAGGCGGCGGCCCCTTGCTTGGCGGCCCGTTCCAAGTTCAGAGCCAACAGGCGGGCCAGCAGATCGTCGGCGGACGTGTCCGCTGGCCAACCGTAGGCGGCGAAGACGGCTTCATCTAACTTGCGGTGGGCGTTCTTGAGCCACGCGGGCGACTCGTTGTACAGGTTCGTGAGGGTCCGCTTCTTGAGCTTGGCGGCGGCGTCCGCGTCCTTGGGGACTGTGCGCGGGTAGCGCACCGTCCCCACCCCGTTCGCGTTGGCGTCGTGGACGAACCGCTTCCACGGGCCATCGACCGAGCCGGGGAACTCCAGCACGGCCGTCTTTGTCCACTCCGGCGGGTTCAGCCAGTTGGTCCGCAGCGTGTCCAGTTCCTTCGCGGCGGCGGCGATGGCGTCCCGCTGGGCGGCAGTCGGCGCGGGGAAGGGGAACGTCTCGAAGCAGGTCGTGGGCGTGTAACGGAAACCGCTTTCCCGTTCCCGTACCTGCGTGCCTTGCGAACGTGCCCAAACTTCGTGAACGCGAGAATGAAGAATTCCAAACGTGTAATCGTCCGACCGGGCGAAAACGAGAAGTTGCTGGTCCGGCACGGTTGACATGGGCAGCCATGAGAACGTCCGATGTTTCGCCACAGCGGGCGTGACCAAGTAGCGATCAAGTCCTTTGATCGCTCGCCGCAGTTCCACGCGGGGGCGTCCGAACCGCCACCACACATCGGCGATGCGCGCTTCACGCCTGCCCACTCGTTGCGGTTTGACGGTCTTGGCAGCGTACTCGAAAGGCTGTTCGTAACGGGCAGCTTCCTCTTCGGGCATATCGGCCCCGAAGTCGATAATCCAGAGGTCTTGCGGCCGGCGGGTAACTTCTATCCCGTTCGCCCACGGTCGGACGATATTGCTATTTGGCCGGCCATCGACGTTTGGCGAATCGAGGAAGGGGATTGCTTCAAGTCCGGGTAAGTCGAAAGAAGCTTTTTTGGACGGCCCCATGAAGCATGTGCCCACGTTCTCAATGAGTGCCTTCGCTTGGGTAACGTCCGCTGTCGCCGTCAGATTGGCGTTAATCGTCGTCACTTCCAACCCGTCCAGTTGGCGACTACGTTCAAGTCCGTCATCAAAGGCAACCATGCTGATATGGACCGTCGCGCCGTCCAAAATCCAATTTTTGTCGGACTCGGCAAAAAAGATGTCACCCGTTTCCTTGATCCGTTCCAGACAAACGCGGTTCGCCCCGCCCCGGATGCCTTGCGTTGCAATCAGCCCCGCCCGTTTCAATTGTCCGGTCTGGATCATGGCGCGTGACTTTTCAAACCAGTAGCAACAAAGATCGCTGAAGTTCGGTAGCCGGCCGCCGAAGACTTGAAACATGTCTTCGACGTATTCGTTGCCGAGTTCGCTCCGAACCTTGTTGCCCCCCAGAAACGGCGGGTTGCCGACGATGAACTCGGCGGCGGGCCAGTGCGCTTCCACCGGGTTCGCCGGGTCCGTGCGGTCCAGAATGGCGTCGCGGTGTTCGACGTTGTCCATGCGGTCGAGGATGGGGTCGGGGTTGTACGCGAAGCCGTTGGCGTGCATCCATTGCAGGAAGCCGATCCAGATGACGACTTGGGCGAGCTGGCTGGCGTACTCGTTCACTTCGATGCCGCGCAGTTGCGTCGGCCGGACGGCGGGGGAGTGCGTCACGTCGTGGTTGGCGGCGTACACCCACACTTCTTTTTCCAAGTCCAGCAAGATGTTCAGGGCGACGTACAGGAAGTTTCCCGAGCCGCACGCCGGGTCCAACACGGTGACGGCCGCGAGCCGGGCGAAGAACCCTTCAATCAGTCGGTCGAATTCTTGGCGGGCTTTGGAGTCCTTCCGTCGGCCCGCCTTGGTCGTCTTGGCGTCGGCCAGCACCTTCTCCCACACGCCATCGGCCTTCGCCCGCACGGCGTCCCACTCCCGGCGCAACGGGTCCAGCACGACGGGCTTCAACAGCAGTTCGATGTCGGCCCGGCCGGTGTAGTGGGCGCCAATCTGCGACCGCTTGGCCGGGTCCAGCATGCGCTCGAACAGCGTGCCGAAGATGCTCGGTTCGATGTCCGCCCAATCGCATTCGGCGGCCTTCAACAGTTCAATGATTTCCGTCCCCGTCAGGTCGATCACGTCGGCGTCGGCGAACAGCCCGCCGTTGACGTGCGGAATCTCTTCCATGCCGAACAGCCCGCCGGCCGCCATGTTCTCGAACAGCGCCCGCAACAGCTTGGACAGGCGGGCCGGGTCGTTCTTGCTGGCGGCCACCGTCTTCGTGAACACGACGCTCGGCAAGAGGTCGATGTCTTCGGCGAACATGCAGAACATCAGCTTCATCAGGAAGTGGGCGGCCCGGTCCGCCGGGATGCCGCGCGTCAGCAGGCCATCGGACAGCTTGGCGAACTTGGCGGCGATTTCCTCCGTCAGCGCCTTTTGCGTCTGGCCCGGCTTCAACTTGTACGGGGCGCGGAACACGTCCCGCAACAGGTTCAGGTTCTCGCCGTCGGTTAGCCCGTCCAAGTCGAAGGCGTGGATGGTCTTGGCCGTGCCGGTGAAGTTGGTGTGAATCTCGAAGCGGTCCAAGTCGCACACCACCAACAGCGGCGGGTTCTCCAACGCTTCGCGGTAGTTGAGCAATTGCTGGTAGGCGGACACAAGGTTCTTGTGCTTGCCCTTGTACTCCCACCCGAAGCACCCGCGCTTCCACACGTCCGCGAACCCCTTGCCGCCGTCCGCTTTGGCCACCCCCTTTTCAAAGGTGTACCATTCGCCGGTCGGGTCCAAGTCCACGGGCTTCTTCTCCCCGAGCAGGTCGCATAGGTCAAAAAAATGTTGTTGGTACGCGCTGCGCTCGGAGAGGTTGACGCGCTTCCACTTGGCGGCGAAGTCGGCGGCGTTCATTGTTGGGCGGACCGTGGGACGAGTCGGGCGAATGCGGCCCCGGCGGGGCGCGTGGGGGAGATTATCCCCCACGGCGGGCCGGAAGTCCGCCACCGATGTTTCCCGGCCGCCAGAACGCGGCCAGACGCCAACAGACCTTAACGGGCTTCCGGGTCAGCCGCCCCCTTCGCCCCGTCGGCGAGTGCGGAATTCTACACCCGCCCGCCGTCATCCGGTTGCGAGTCCACGGCCGGTCAGCACGGCGGCCAGCCGTTCCCGGTCGTCAGCGGAGAGGTTGGCCAGCATGGCGAGCGCGTCAGCCAGCGAAGGGGGACATGAAGAAACTGCACCGGATTTTGCAGCGTGTGCGTTTTGAGATTGGCCTAAGTCTTCATTTTCTAAAGCACTTGCGTCATCGGTTTTGAATCCTGTAGCGACCATCCCCGTTTCACCCCTCGGTTCCCGAGGGGTGTTTTCATTTCCGGCCTCAGTCGGCCATCGCAATTGCCCCGATTGTGAAGGAATTGTGAAGCCCTGCCAGCCACTCTGCCATTGCGCGCGACCGATTTGGTGAAATCGCCCGAATCCGCGCGACTTGGGGTCGCGGACAGGGTGTGGTGTGACTATCCGGTTGTAATGATGCGAAGACAATCTCACCCCCCCGGCCCCATCGGCGTGAACTTGGCGTCGTAGTGAAAGAGAGCGGTATTTACCCCGAAGACGTTCGGCCGTTGACAGTAACGGGCCAACGCTTATTTCAGCGACGCCTTCCACTCGTCGCCGAGTTCCGCGGCGGTCTTGCCGGTGAGGTCCGCCCACAGTTTTTCCGAATACTCCCCGGCCCGCATCTTCGCGTTCAGTTTCTTCACCACGTCCTTGTCGTACTTCTCGGCGACGAACGCGAGGAAGGCGGCCGTCGTCTGGTAGCTGCCGTCGTACTTGGCCCGGTCCGGGGAGAGTTTCCGCGGCGTCTTCGCCTCGTACTTGAAGAATCGCACGTAGTCCGCGACCCCTTCCACCAGCCAGCCGAGGTTGCGGGCGCCGGGGTAATTTTGCACGCAGTGGGCCGTCTCGTGGACGAACGCCCCGACATCGTCCGGCTTGGCCTTGAAGTAGGCGACGGAGCCGCGGATGTTGCCGCCGCCCGCCTCGGCCACACCGCGGTAGTTCTTGTCCAACCGCAGTCGAATCACCGTGCGCGGCTTGAACCCGTCGCTCCACAGTTCCTCGCACAGCATCGGGTACTGTTGCTCGCACACGCGGGCCACCTTCTCGGCCCACTCCCGCATCTCCGGGGCGTCGTCCGCGTTGACTGTCACCTCGATGGGGTATTTGAACGGCTTCACGGCCGGGTCGGACTCGACGGCAATTTCGCGGACGGCCAGCGGGTGAGCCAAGTCCTCCGTCGGCCGCACGCGGACGGCGACAATCTTCTGGCCGCCCAGTTTCGCCGTCGCCGTGCCGGCTTCGAAGGCGGCTACTTTCTCGAACGTCTTGCCGTCCGCAGAGACTTCCAGCACGCCGGCGGCCAATCGGTTCTTGTCTCCCGTCGGCTGCCCGGTGCTGACGCGCAGTACCGTCACGGCAATCGGCGCGTCGAAGGTCAGCGTCAGGTGATCCTTGGCCGTCGCGTTCTTCTCGGATTGGAACACGGTACCCGCGTCGCCGTCGAACGCGAACTGCCGAATGTTTCCCGCCTCGGTGGCCAGCGAGGATTCGACGGTGACAGAGACCGGCTTGTCGGCCGCGAAGCCGGGGGAGCCGGCGAAGACGGCGGTGACGAGCGTGAACAAGCGGGCGGATGGGGTCACGGGGATGCGGCCTCTCGGGTTCGTCTCATCTTCCGGGGATTGTACAAGGTGGATTCCCCGCGGGCGGTCGCGAATACCCGTTGACGTTCGGCCGGGCAGCCTTAGAAAAGTCATCTTGGAACAGTTGGGCGGCCCCGGCGCGGGTTGCCGACGTGAACACACCGGACAAGGGTACAGACGATGGCGACGAAGTTTACGACCGGCGGCCAGCGCGTGGTCCCGAGCAAGGGCAAGCGGGCGTTCGTGGGCACCCCGAAGGGCTACGAGCCGCGGCCGGCCTTCATCGACTACAAGAACGCCGGCATGCTGCGGAAGTTCCTCACCGGCCAAGGCAAGCTGATGAGCCGCAAGCGCACCGGCCTGAGTTCCGCCATGCAAAAGGAACTCGCCGCCGCCGTCAAGCGGGCCCGCATCATGGCCCTGCTGCCGTACGTCGCCGAGTAAGGGATGGGGGTTTTTGCCCCGAAAGGGGCGGCACATCATCGCCGGGGTCGCGCTTCGCGCCCCCGGAAAAACACTGTCATCACCGAATTTCCGCCCTGCGGGCAAGGCGGTTGAGCCAGCGATCATCTTCTCTAAAAAAGTCGGATCGTGCTCGACAAGTCGGCTTGGATTCACGGGCGCCGCCTACTTCTTCACCTTGGGCACGCTGGGGACAATTGGCGTGTCGTCCGCGTTGCCCCACTCGGCCCAGCTCGCGTAGTAATTGCTCACGGCCTTGGCGCCCATCAGTTCCATGCCGAAGGCCATCACCGCCGCCCGGCCGCCGGACTGGCAGTGGGTCGCGGTCGGCTTGTCCAAGGCGATGCCGGCGTCGGCGAACAGTTGGCGCAGGTCCGCGGGCGGTTTGAATCGTTGCGACTTCGGGTCCAGCAGGTCGGTCCACTCCAAATTCTTCGCCCCCGGCATGGCCCCGGCCCGCTTGTTGGTCAGCTTCTCCAGCCCGCAGTGTTCCTTTTCCGAGCGGGCGTCCACGATCTGCCACTTGTCGGCCTTCAGCGCGTCCAGCAGTTGGCCCTTGGTCGCCAGTCGGTCGGCGCGGGGCTTGGGCGCAAACGGCACGGCGGCCGGCACCTCTTCCTTGTCTGCCGTCGGAAACTTGCCGGCCTGCCACGCGACCCACCCGCCGTTGAGGAGCCGAACGTCTTCCACGCCCCAGTACCGTAATTCCCACCAAATGCGGGCGGCGTCCTTGGTGAAGTTGTCGTCGTACACGACGACCTTGGAATCCGCGGCAATGCCCAAGCCGCCGATCCGCTTGCCCCACGCCTCGGCGTCTTTCCCGGCGCCGAACCCCTTGGCCCACTCGTCATGGTTCACCCACCGCGCGCCCGGGATGTGCCCGGTCTTGTACTTCGCCGCCGGCCGGGCGTCGAGAATGACGAACTTTTTCGCCGTGTCCAACATGGCGAGGTCTGCTGGCTCGATGAGGAGTTCCGGCTTGGGGTACGCCGCGTCGTTGGCGCGGGCGGCGCCGACGCATAAGAAAATCACGCCGGCCAGTAGCGTCGAATGGTTCATCGTGGACTCCGTGTTCAAGGGCGTTGGGACTGGGTGTGGCAAATTTTTCGGGCGTCCGATGGAACTGGTTTTTTGATCCCGGAGGGATCACAGCGATTAGCCGGGGGTTGAGCGAAGCGACACCCCCGGAAAGCCGATCACCCATAGGAGAACCGACCCCGGAGGGGTCGCAGAACCTGCCCGGTGTCCGTTGCTGCGACCCCTCCGGGGTCGGTGGCGGGGTGAATCGTGTCCCCAGGTGCGCCGAAGCGGCGACCCAGGGCTAATGGCTGCGATCCCTCCGGGATCAAGACAATTCCGGCATGGACCCTTTGCCAGAAAGCTTTGCCACACCCGTTAGGACTTATAATCGCAGTCCTGAGCGGCAGGGAATCAGCAGACCCAGTATTAGACGCGAACGCCTTGGTGCCGCCGGTATGTCTCTCGCAGTTCTTCGTCCGCCAGCGGGTCATCCTTCCACGACCCGGCCACGGCCAACTGGGCCGCCTTGCCCGGCGTGACAGTCGGGCGGTGGCTCAACCAGTCATCGACGGCTGATTTCAGCAGGCGCCAATCGGCCCCCACTCGCCGGGCGGGGAGGGCGTGGGCGTCGATCAGTCCCAGCACGGCGGCCTCGTCCACGCGTAAATACGCGGCCGCGGCCGCGAGGGTGAACACGTCGGGCGGCGGTGACGGTCCGGGCTTGCGGGCTTGGCCCGGTTTCGGTTTCCGCGTTTGGGACATGACGGCGCTCCTGACTCATTGGGCCGCGACGTTAAAAATTATACTCGATATGCTAACGCCGGCCCCGGCGAACCGGGCGCGCACAATTTGGAGACAGCGACATGGTCCGCATCGGCTTGGTCGGCGTTGGGTTCATGGGGTGGATTCACTACCTCGCGTACAAGCGGCTCACGGGGGCGGCGCTCGCGGGCGTGTGCAGTCGGGACGAGAAGAAGTTGTCGGGGGACTGGCGCGGCGTGCGCGGGAACTTCGGGCCGCCCGGCGAACAGGTGGACCTGTCGGGTGTGAAGAAGTTCCGCACGATTGAGGAGATGGTCGCCGACCCGGACATTGACCTGATCGACGTGTGCAACCCGACGCACCTGCACCCGGAGACGGCCATCGCCGCCCTCAAGGCCGGGAAGCATGTGTTGGTGGAAAAGGCGATTGCCCTGACGACCGCCGAGGCCGACGCGATGGTCACGGCGGCCAAGAAGGCGGGCAAGTTGTTGATGGTCGCGCATGTGTTGCCGTTCTTCCCGGAGTTCAAGCACGCGGCGAATGTCATCAAGTCCGGGGAAGACGGCAAGCTGCTCGCGGCCCACTTTCGGCGGGTGATTTCGCGGCCCGACTGGTCGGCCGACATCGGCGACGCGGCCAAGACCGGCGGGCCGGCCGTGGACTTGCACATCCACGACACGCACTTCATCGGCCTGGTCGCCGGCGTGCCGAAGAGCGTGTCCAGCGCCGGCGTCGTGGAGAACGGCGTCGTGCAACACCTCACGACCATTTACGACTACGGCCCCGGCGGTCCGGCTGTTACTTGTACCAGCGGGGCGTTGGCGATGAGCGGGCGGCCGTTCACGCACGGGTACGAACTCTATCTGGAAAAAGCGACGCTCGTGTACGAGGCCGGCGGCCCGATCACGCGGATCACCGCCGGCAAGGCCGAGCCGGTGACGCCCCCCGGCGGCGGGGACGAGATCACCGCCTTCGCCGAGGAAATCCAAACGGCCGTGGACGCCGTCGGCACGGGCAAGACACCGGACTGGCTCTCGGGCCAACTGGCCCGCGACGCGCTGGTGATGTGCCACAAGGAAATTGAATCGGTCGTCTCGCGGAAGCCGGTGTTGATTTCACAATGACCAATGGCCGTTCGTCGCCCCATGTACGCCTCCCGCTCCGAGCTTGTGAAATAATCGGCGGGCGGGGGCGACAGGAATCACGGGCCGCGCTATGGCGGAGGCATCCGCCAA
>JAYUGD010001003.1:0-9294 GCA_043767785.1 Zavarzinella sp.
GGGGCTGGTTGACGGCATTCCCCCTCTTCAAGCCCTGAAGGGGCGGCCGGAACTGGGTCTCACTTTCGGCCGCCCCTTCAGGGCTTGGACGTTTGAGGGCAACGGGTCCATGCCCTTCCGGGCATGGCTACGGCCGGACGCTCCGTTGGAGCTGAAAACCGAAACCAGCCTCAATCGGCCAGCGACTGCCGCGACGGGCGCCGCCAAGGCTGTCCCGCACCACCCGTCACGCCCGGTTCGGCACGTTTCGGGCGACCGCGGCGGCCAGCCACGCGGTCCGGTCCGGCTCCGTGGCCGCGAAGGGTTCCCATGCCGTGCGGATAAACTCTACGTCGATGGCGTCTCGGTTCGCGGCGAGCAAGGCGACGATATCCGCTTGGTCCTGGTCGCGGAAGGCGACCATTTTGGTCAGGATCAAGCCCTCGGCGGTGGCGACATTCAATGTCGCATCTAGCCACGGTTTCGGTTCGGCCCGGTCGAGGACTTGGGTGTAAAGGGGGAGGACGGGTTGCAGCCAGTCGATGCGGGCGCCGCCGCGGTAAAAGACCGCCAGTCGGTCCGTGGACCAACGGCGGACGGTGTCGAGGACATTAATTTCAAACCCGTCGGCTGCGAGGTCTTCCAACAAGCCCGGAAAGGCGAGGGCGGGCACGTGAAGGATAAAATCCGCGTCCTTGGTGGCCCGCGGCCGGGAGCGCAGGCCGACGGCGAGGCCGCCGATCAAGGCGTGGCGAACTTGGCGCCTGGCGAACACGACAGCGAGGCGGCGGACGGCTTCAGTCAGTTCTAATTCATCCATGGCGGGCGACAAACTCCTGAACTGATACCCGGCCGAGTTCTTCAGTTCGGGCGGCGTCCGCGTCGAGTTGGGTCGCACGACCGGACGCGGCCCGCAAAAATTGGTAGAGTCGGACACTCTCCCCCAACGCCCGGACCTGCGCCTCCGGGGACAGCGCCCGGAAGCGGGCCGCCTCGTCGGCGATCACGTCGGCGGGGTCGGGAAACTTAATGGGCAGGTTCATCGCTGTATCCAAACTGGCCGGTGTAGTGATTTTAGCCGGTCCGGCCCGCCGCGCGCAGGTCAATCGTCCAACGACTGCCGCAACCGATGCAGGCGCTTCAAGTCCACATCCGCCGGGGGGTGTTCGATCAAGTAATCGACATCCGCGATGGCTTCGCGTTTCAGCCCTTTCGAGAGCAGCATGCCGGCGCGCATCATTCTCGTTTGGCCGGCTTCGGGGTCGAGCATGATGATGCCGTTGACGTACCTTAAGCCGCCGTCCACGTCTTGTTCGCCTTGGGCCACGCGAAGGAGGTTGTGCAGCATTCGTGTGATGATTTGCTTCTTGGTGACGGGCTTTAGCACCTCTTCGGGGAGGTCTTCGCCGCCGGTTCGCTTCTTGGCTTCGTCGGCGGTGAAGAGTTCGCCGCGTTCGTACACGTCGATGAATTTGCCGTCGCCTTTCGCGGGCATGTGTCTCGCAACGAAGTGGCCCGGCAGGCCGATGCCGGCGACGGGGACGCCGACGCGGCGGGCGAGTTCCATGTAGATCACGCACAGGGTGATCGGCAGGCCCTCGCGGTCGTCCATCACTTCGTTGAGGTAACTGTTGGAGCGCGTGTAGTAGTCGCCGCGGCTGCCGTGGTAGCCGCGGACTTCGAAGAGGTATTTGTTCAGGGCGGCCAGCTTGGCGGCGTCGTCGGGGTCCTTGGGCAGCGTGGCCGTCACCTTGGCGGCCATGCGGTCGATCTCGGCCCGGTAGGCGGCCACGTCCACGTCTTCGTTGTCCAGCTTGGCCAGCAGCAGGGCGGCGTGCATCAGGTCGGTCTTGTCGTCTGGCTGCTTCAGCACACTCAGGAGTTCGTCGTACACGCGGCGTTCCTGCACGCGGTGGGCGAGGGCCTTCAACTCGGCCGCTTGGCGTTCGAGGTCTTTGGCCCGCTCGCGGAGCACGTCGCCGCTCGACTTCTTCGCGGCCAACTTGCCGATCACGGCCGCCGGGTCAGACGCCTTCGCCTTCTCGAAATCGGCGAGGAGTTTCAGCACGTCTTTGGAGTCCTCGGGCGTGCCGGCCAGCGAGGCGCCGACGCGGAAATTCTTGAACTCGGCCTGCGTGTCGCGGAACTTGGCGAGGCCGACGCGGGCGCCGTCGATGGCCACGTCGTCCGTCTCGGCGGCGAGTTGGTCGTTCACGTAGCACAGGGTCTTACCCTTCTCGACGCGCACGCGCAGGGTATTCCACTCTCCCGGCTTGTAGAACTGGCTGGCGGCGTCATTGAGGATCTTCCAGTTGAACACGTCCGGGCCGTCGAAGCGCGTCAGCCGCAGTTTGCCGCCGGACGGGTAGAAGCCGTAATGCTTGTCGCCGTCGTGCCGGACGATCAGGCCGGCGGCCCCCTTCTCGTCGTCGAGTTTCACGGTCACGCTGACTTCAAAGGGAACCTTCGGCGCCTCGCGTTGGAAGACGCAATAACTGCGGCCGCCGAAGCCAGTGCCCGTGCCGTCCACGCGGATGCGGCCGGCCCGCTGCGTCCAGCGGGCGCCGAGTTCGGCCTTCCACTCGTCCGGGTCCAGGGCGCCGATGGTCGCCCACGCGGCCATCGGCACCGGGTTCGGCTTCTTCAACAGCGGCTTCAACTCGTTGACCGACCCGGCGAAGGCAAGGTTGTCCGTCACGATGGACTTCAGCGTGACGATGCCGTGGACGCGGCCGAACAAGTCGACCAGCGGCCCGCCGCTGTTGCCCGGCTCGACGGGGATGGCAATTTGAATCATCTTGCGGCCGTCGATCTCGCGCGTGCCGGACACGACGCCGCTGACGACGCTGTGCTTCAGCCCCTTCGGGTTGCCGAGGGCGATCACCGCTTGGCCGTCCTTCAACGTGTCCGAGTCGCCCAGCGGGATCGGCTTCAAGTCCTTGGCGTCAATCTTGATGACCGCCATGTCCCGCTTGGCGTCGTGGGCGTGGATGGCGACCGCGTCAAACTTGCGGCCGTCCGCGAACTCGACCGCGACGGCCCGCCCCTCCCCGATGACGTGGGCGTTGGTGGCGATCAGCCCGTCCGCGGAAACGACGAACCCGGTGCCCAAGTTCTCCCGCTTGGCCTCCCGCCCGCGCGCCGTGATGACGCACACCGACGGCTTGAGCTGCGCGGCGATTTCTTCCACGGTTTTCGCCTTGGGGTCTTGGGCGAGGGCGAAGATGGGGAGGAGCAGGAGGGCGAGGAGCGGACGCATGAAAGTCTCCGGGCGGGCGGCAATGACCATGTCAGTGTACGGCGGTTTTCGCCCCAACGGGGCGGGGGAAAATAGCCAGGGGCGGCTTCCGCCCCTGGACTGACGACACGGACCAATGGTTTTGCCCCAACGGGGCGCCGGGTTGATGACCGGCGCCCCGTTGGGGCAAAGGCAAAGGGGTTGTCCGGTTCCAGGGGTGTTCCACCCCTGGCTATTTTCCTGCGCCCCGTTGGGGCGAAAACAGGCGACACGTCACCCCACCCCCACGATGAAGTCGAACAACTCCCCGTGCCGCACGCCGTCGCGCGTGATGTCGAACGCGGCGATGTGCGTCCCGGCGGGCGCGTCCTTGGCGGCCGTCACTTTCACGACATGCGTGAACGTGCTCGCGTCGTTGATCTTGCCTTCCAGCACGGCCGGCTCGCACGTCAGGCCGGGCGGGGTGTGGATCTCGATCTTGTGCGTCTGCGGCTTGTCGCGGAAGTTGCGGACGATCACCTTCAGGTCGGCGGTCGCCCCCGGCTTCAACTCGACGCGGTACGGCAGGGGTTGCACCCAGTACGGGTCGAACATGTAGCGGTAGTCGTCTTCGACGCTCAGGCCGCGGAACTCTTCCCGCAGGGCCTCCATGCGGACGCGCAGGCGTTCGATCAGTTTCTTCGGCTCGGCCATCGCCCAGCAGTGGCCGCCGAGGAGCAGGTCCGGGGCGATGTTGTGCAGGTAACTGGCGGCGTACAGGTAGCCCTCTTCCAAGATGCAGGCGTTGCGGGCGACGACGGCCTCGTTGCCGCCTTGCTTCGGGTCGGTCGGGCTGGCGAAGATGTTGTCGCCGGTGAAGGCGACGCGCTGGCCGTCGATGACGCCGTGCAGGCAGGAGGCGAACTTCGTCTGGCCCGGCATCCAGTCGCACGTCAGGGCGTAGCCCTCCCAGTGGATCGTCTCGCCGTCGCGGACGGTGCGGTCGAACTTCAACGGCTCCAGCACGTCCGGCTTGCCGCGGTCGTTGTAGCTCGGCATCAGCGCGCACAGGTCGTAGTCCCACGCCCGCTCGAACTTGTCCACCACGCCGGCCATCGCCCACAGCTTCGCCCCGTAGACCTTGCGGACGTGCCCGGCGTCGAGGGCGTGGTCCCCGTGCATGTGCGTGACGAACACGGCGTCCACCTGCTTGAGGCCGAGGCGGTCCTTCATCTTGGCGATGGTCGCGTCGAGGAAGGCCCGGTCGAACAGGCCGCAGTCGACGAACAGGGCGTGGCCGTTGTCCGCGAGCAGCATGTGGAAGTTCGGCCAGTACTCCGGCCCGCGGAACTTGTACAAGTGCTTGGAGATTTGCCACAGGTGCGGCACCGGGCTGGGCTTGCTGACGGTGTCCTGGTCGCAGGCGGCGAAGCGGTTCACGTCCCAGCCGCGGACGTACAGGTCGCAAAACTTTTGCAGCTTGGCGACGTAGCCGAGCAGTTGCGCCTTGGCGTTCTTGACCGGCTCCCCGTGGCCCGGGAACAGGACGGCCGGGTCGTACCCCGCCAGTTGCCCGGCGCTGTTGGCCAACTCGTAGATGCCCTTGGCGAAGCCGTAGTCCCATTCCGTGTCGTACCACGTGTGCATCTTGCCGCCGTCGAGCATCAGGTCGCCGCTGAAGGCGACGAACTGCCCGCCGAGTTTCAAAATGTACGTCATGTGCCCGGGGCTGTTGCCGCCGGTCTGCACGCACCAGAACTCGTGCCCCTTCCACGCGAACTCGTCCATTTTGGCAAAGGTCTTGTCCACCGGGATCGGCTGGATCGGCGGCCGGACGTAACTGGCCCCGTGGACCGCGTGGGCGTCCGCGAGCGACGGCCGCATCTTGCGGAAGGCCGTCGGCGTCTCGAAGAACGCCTTCTCGTTCGCCGGGACGGCCACCTTCGCCCCGGTCCCCTTCAACTTGCCCGCCCCCTGGCACTGCTCCCGGTGGTGGTGCGTGAACAATACCCACTCGACCGTCTTCACGCCGATCTCCGCGAGGGCATCGAGAACGCTGCCGTCCCCGAGGTCGATGAGCAGGGCGGTATTCCCGGAGCGGAGGACGTACACGTTGCACGTGTCCGCCCAGCGGTACAGGTCGTCGGCGAGCTTGGTGAACTTGACCATGATGAAACCTCTTGTTGTTTTCGTCTTGGCGAGCCATGAGCGTGAGCGATTGGAGTGTGGCGACGGTCACGCACTCCGCTCGCTCACGCTCATGGCTCGCCAAGAAAGTCGCCCGTCACTTCTTCGGCTCGATCACGCCGCCGTCGTGTTCGATCGTGCACTTGGGCAACTTCTCGGCCAGGTGCTTGACCCCGTCGGCCGTCAGCTTGGTCTTCTTGACGTTGAGTCTCGTCAGCCCGGCGAAGCCCTGAATGACCGGCACGCTGGCGTCGGTGACGGCCGTGTCGTTCAGCGCGAGGTCGGTCAGTTTCACGCCGTCCTTGAAGGTCGCCAGCCCGGCGTCCGTCAGCCCCGTCTCGGCAAGGTAAAGGACGGACAGGTTTTTGCACCCCGCGAAGTTGGCCAGCCCCTCGGGCGTCAGCTTTTTGTTGCCGTTCAAGTTGCAGATCCGCAATTGAAACGGCGTCTTGGGGAGGTCCGCGGCCGTCTTGAATTCGCCGCCGCCGTCGAGCGAGATCAGGCCGCCGACGGACAGGACGTACTCGGCGGCCTTGCGGTCCGGGCCTTCCCAGCGGATCTCGGCCTTGGGGTGGGCGTCGGCGATCTTTTTCACGCCGGCGGCCGTGACATTGGTCCCGTGCAACGAAACATGCCTGACATTCTTCAATTTGGCCACGTAAGCCAGGTCTTCGTCGGTCACGTTGGAGCCTGCGAATTCAAGGTGGCCGAGGTCGCGGTTTTGGCAGAGGTCTTCCACCCACCCCCGCTCGGTGTTGACGCCCGTGACGCTGACGTTCCGCAGGGACGGCATAGCCGCCAGCGCCTTGGCCATGTCCCGGGAAAAGATCTTGCAGTCATACAGGCTGACCCACATCAGCGGAAGATTCGTGACGGCCTTGAAGCCGTCCGGGTCAACCTTCCCCCCGGCCCCCAGGGAGATGAAGCCGAGTTGACGGACGGTCGGGGGGAGTTTCGACGCCAGGGCCTTCAGGCCGTCGTTGTCCAGCGCGGCCGCCCGCACGTCGAGTAGCGTGAGCTTGGGGAAGTTTCGCAACGCCTCCCATACGCGCGCCGTCGGGTTGACCGGGGGCAAATTGGTGATCCAACCCGCACAGGGAAGCCCGGCCAGAACGGTCAGGTCTTCGTCGGTGAAGCCGAGCCGGTCGTCGTTGTCCACGAAGCCATTGAAATTTTTCAGCGCGCCGACCGCCGGCAGCAGCGCCGTCCGCACAAACTCCTTCGGCGGCTTGGGGTGGCCGCCGTACATGACGACGAATTCCAAGGTGAACGGCTCCGCCGGCAACGGCTGACCCACGGAGGAATAAATCAATTTGCCGGACGCCAGCCGCACGACCAGCGTGACGTGCCGCGTGATTGTTTCGGCCGCTTGGCGGTCCGGGTCGGCCGCCGACGGCGCGATCACGCCGCCGTCGTGCTCGATGCGGCAGTTCGGCAGCTTGGCGGCGAGTTGCTTGACGCCCTCGGGGGTGATTTTGGTCTCATTCACCCGTAGTCCGTTGAGGCGGTCGAAGGATTGCAATAGCGGCAAACTCGCGTCGCTGACGGCGGTGGCGGTCAAGTATAAAACCCGCAGATTCTTGCAGACTTTGAAGTGGGCCAGCCCGGCGTCCGTCACAGGCGTCCCCTCCAAATCGAGCGCCGTCAAGTTTTGGCAGGCCGTCAATTGGGTCAGCCCCGCATCGCTCACTTTCGTGCCGCCTAATTCAAGGCGCTCCAATTTGCATTCCTTGACATACGCCAGCCCCGCATCGCCCACTGGGGCGCCGTGCAGGCGGAGTTCGGTCAGATTCTTGCACTTTCTGAAATTGGCCAACCCCACGTCGCTCACTGGCGTGTTGTTCAACCGGAGCGCTGTCAGATCCATGCACTCCTTGAAATTGGCTAACCCCACGTCCGTCACTTTCGTGTCGTCCACGTCGAGATACGTTAGGCTCTTGCAGTCCTTGACGTGGGCCAACCCGGCGTCTGTGATCTCGGTGCCATCCAGGATGAGCGTCGTCAGGTTCTTGCAGTCCTTGAAATTGGCCAGCCCCGCGCCGCCTATCTTCGTGCCGTTCAAGTGGAGCGTCGTCAGGTTCTTGCAGTCCTTGAAATTGGCCAGCCCCGCGTCCGTCACCGGGTTTAGGCCCAAGAGAATTGCCGTTAAGTTCTTGCAGCCCTGAAAATTGGCCAGCCCCGCGTCCGTCACTTGCTTGCCTCTAAGGAAGATGTACGTCAGCCGAAACGCCTCCTTTGGCAGGTTGGCCGCCGAATATATCTCTTTCTCTACGTCGTTGATACCTATGTGACCGCCGACGGACAGCACATACTCCGCGGCCCGGCGGTCGGGGTCCATGACGGGCTTCACCGGGTCTTTCTTCGTCGGCGCGGTCACCACTTGCCGGTCCGGCTGGCCGTCCGGCCCCGGCTTGGCGATCTCTTCCTTGGGCTTCATCGCCAACTTGTACACGCCGAACGCGCCGCCGAGCAGCACGACGAGGCCCAGCGCCACGGCCAGCGGCATCGGGAAGCGCTTCGCGGGCGTGGCCGCCTTCGCGGGGCGGGCGGCCTTCGCGGGCGCGGCGGCGGGGACGGCGTCGGCGTCCTCGATGCCGCCCCACGGGTCGACCAGTGTCGCGGCGGTCCGCGAGACGGCCGGCGGCCCGGCCGGCAGGGCTTCGATGCCCGGGAGCGTGGCGTGAGTCTGAATCCGCTGGAGTTCGTCGGCCACCTCTTGGCCGTCGCCGGGGCGGCCGTCGACGTTCTTCGAGAGCAAGCGGCCGATCAGGGCCGACAGTTCCACCGGCACGGCGGGGTTCGCCTCGTGCGCCGGCGTGGGGGTGTCCATGGCGAGGCTGGTGAGGATCGCCATCGTGTCGCCGCCGGTGAACGGGCGGCGGCCGACGGCCATCTCGTACAGCATCACCCCCAGGCTCCACAGGTCGGCGCGGGCGTCCACCTTGAGGCCGCGGGCTTGTTCGGGGGCCATGTACGCCGGCGTGCCGAGGATGACGCCGGAGGCGGTGAGTTCGCCCTCGTCCGCTTGGGCGCGGGCCAGGCCAAAGTCGAGGATGCGCGCCCGCGGCGCCCGGCCGCGCACGGTCTCCATCCACACGTTGGCCGGCTTGATGTCCCGGTGGATCAGCCCCACGTCCTGCGCTGCCGCCAGCCCCAGCGCGATCTCCCGGCCGATGCGGATGGCCTCGGGAATCGGCAACGGCCGCTCGCGCTTGAGCCGGGCGTCCAGCGGCTCGCCCTTGAGGAACGGCATGGCGATGTAGGGCGTGCCGTCGGCTTCCCCCACTTGGTAGATGGGGCAGACGTGGTCGTGCTCGACGCGGGCGGCCGTGCGGGCCTCCCGCAAGAAGCGGTCCACGGCTCCGGGCCGCTCGGCCAGTTCGCGCTTGAGTGTCTTGATGGCGACTTGCCGGCCGAGGCGGGTGTCTTGGGCGAGGTACACCGTCCCCATGCCCCCTTGGCCGAGGATTTTCTCGATCTTAAACGTGTCGAGGTGCAGCAGCGCGGGCGCGGGTTGGCTCGGGGACGGGTGAGGAAACGCTTCCGTGTTGTCGAAGGTTCCGTCAAGCGAGCCGCCGTCGCCCAACCGCCGCAGCAGGTTGTCCACGAGCCGGTCCGCGGCCGGGTCGGCCCCCTTCGGCCGCCGTCGCAGCGCATCGACCAGCGAGCCGGGTTGTCGGCTCAACGCGGCAACCACTTCCTCCAAGCGGCGGTCGTCGGCGAGGCGGTCGGCCAACGGCCCGACGGCCTCGGCGGGGAGTTGCCCCTTCGCGAGAAGTTCGAGACTTTCGAGTTCGGACGACAGCGAATTGGCCATGGGGAAGCGGACTCCGAGGCGGGGCTGGGCCGGAAGGCTCAGTATATCCGGCGGGCGGGGGCGGTTGTTTGGGCGAGCCATGAGCGTGAGCGAT
>JAYUGD010001004.1:0-3370 GCA_043767785.1 Zavarzinella sp.
GCCTTCGGCGAGTCCCTCGACTGGATCACACGAACCGACGCCGTCAACTATTTCCGCCACGCCGGGTACCCGCTAGACGGAAGCTGAAAATGCTCTAGCATGGCCAGCACCACCACTTGGGACGTGAACGCCTTCGTGCTGGCGACGCCGACTTCCGGCCCGGCGTGCAGGTACACGCCGCCGTCGGCCTCGCGGGCGATGGAACTGCCGACGACGTTGCAGATGGCCAGCGACCGGTGCCCCTTGCGCTTGCTCTCGCGCAGGGCGGCCAGCGTGTCGGCCGTCTCGCCGGACTGCGTGATGGCGATGAAGATCGTGTCTTGGTCAATCGGCGGGTTGCGGTAGCGGAACTCGCTGGCGTATTCGACTTCCACCGGAATGCGGGCGAACTCCTCGAACAGGTACTCGCCGACTAACCCCGCGTGGTAACTCGTCCCGCAGGCGGTGAGGATGATGCGCTCGGCCTTGCGCAATTGGCGGGGATCAAGGTTCAAGCCGCCGAACACGGCCGTCGCGTTCTCCTCGTCGAGCCGGCCGCGCATGGCGTTGGCGACGGACTCGGCCTGCTCATGGATTTCCTTGAGCATGTAGTGGGGGAAGTCTCCCTTGTCCGCGTCGGCCGTGCGCCAGTCGATGTTCTGAACGGACACGGACACGCGGGCGTGGGAAGCGTCATAAATATGGAAATCGTCGGCGGTGATGACGCAGACTTGGTGGTCTTTAAGGTACACGATCTTGGACGTGTGCGCGATGAGCGCCGACGGGTCGGACGCCAGGAAATGCTCGCCGTTCCCGACGCCGATGACCAGCGGACTCCCCAGTCGGGCGGCGACGATTTGTTCGCCGTGCCGCGGGCTGACGACGGCCATGCCGTAAGTCCCCTTGAGCAGCGGGATAATGCCGCGGAGGGCGGCCAGCAAGTCCGGCTCGTCTTGCCGGGCCAGCAGATGAGCGATTACTTCCGTGTCGGTCTGGCTGCGGAACTCGACGCCCGCTTTTTGAAGTTCACGCTTGAGGGGGGAGTAGTTTTCGATCACGCCGTTGTGGACGACGGCGACATCCCCAAACGCGGACGGCCCGACGTGCGGGTGGGCGTTGGCGTCCGTCGCCCCGCCGTGCGTCGCCCAGCGCGTGTGACTGATGCCCACGGACCCGGCCGCGGGTTGCTCGGCCAAGTGGTTGGCCAACTCCTGCACCCGGCCGGCCTTCTTGCGGACGAAGAGTGTTGAATTGGAAAGCGTCGCCACGCCGGCGCTGTCGTAGCCGCGGTATTCCAGCCGCCGCAGGCCCTCGACCAGAATCGGCCCGGCCGGCCGCGGCCCGACGTACCCGAAAATTCCACACATCCGTGGACTCCTTCCATGGAACGGGATTCAACTCCTGAATCGTCGTGTAGTTCCCAACGGCTTTCTTCACCCCGGAGGGGTGGCAGCCATTAGCCCCGGGTCGCGCTTCGCGCACCCGGGGAACGCGACCGCCCCATGTTTTGCACCCCGGCAGGGGTGCCAGATGCTGCGACCCCTGCCGGGGTCAAAAACGATTGGGGGCCGGCGACCTCACTCCCCGGGTGCGCCGCGGCGGCGACCCGGGGCTAATGGCTGCCACCCCTCCGGGGTGAAAACCGATCCTCGCGGAAGGCCGATCGTTGGAAGTACTGTTGAAGTCTGGGCGTCGCTGACGCCGCCGCCTCTGACGGCCAAAGCGGCCCCTACCTAATGGTTGCACCACCGTACGAAATAAATTCGCCCAAGGGCCTCAACTTCTCTCAGGTCCCCGCGTAATCCGCAGAATCGGCCCGATTGTTAAAATCGGCAATTGCGGCTAGGACATAAATCGCACTGCGTCAACAACTTTCCCGGAATTCCGTCCATTTGGCTGTTGCTAAATTCCGATTGCTCGTTAAAGTCACGGGAATTGATGCCGTCTTAATCGGCGACACCCCGGCGACCGGCAGACCCCTCAGACCCGCCGCAACCGGATTAACCATCACCGGAACTTTCCCGTCCGCGGAGTTTTCGAATGGCCAGCCATAACATGATCAACGCGACCGCCCCGAAAAAAGCCCGCCAGACCCGCTTGGGCATCCAGACCTTGGAAGCCCGCGAGGTGCCGGCCTCGGGCCTCGGCGTCGCCAGCAACTTCAGCGCGTTCTACTTTGAAGACGTCAACGCCCACTACAGCGACATCCAGGGCCGCGTCGCCGTCGGCGGGAACGCCAACTTCACCGGCTACAGCATCGGCGACAAGCTCACCAACTCCAACGGGACGCGGGACGACTTGATCGTCGGCAAGGCCTTGGACTACACGAACGGCCAAGTCTTCAACGGCAACACCGTCTACGGGACGACGGTCCACACCGAGTCGTTCGGCCACCCGAACGGCGACGTCCACCAGGGGACGCCGATCAACTTCGCCGCCGCCAAGACGGAACTGACGAACCTGTCCAACGGCTGGAAGGCCATGGCGGCCACCGGCACCACGTCCAGTTGGTATGGGGCCATCACCCTCAAGGGGACCAACGCCGGCCAGAACATCTTCAATCTGACGGCCGCCCAACTGTGGGACGCCAACGGCATCACCATCAAGGCCCCGGCCGGGTCCACGGTGCTGGTCAACATCTCCGGCACCGACGCCCGCATGCAGTTTATGGGCTTCAACCTCGAAGGGGTCAAGCAGGAAAACGTCGTCCTCAACTTCAACCAGGCGACCAAGCTCCAGTTGCAGGGCGTCGGCATCCACGCCAGCGTCGTGGCCCCGAACGCCCACCTGCAGTTCGACAACGGCGCCATCAACGGCACCGTGGTCGCCAAGTCCATGTGCGGGTACGGCGAGATCGAGTACACCGAGCCCGAGATCAAGCTCCCGCCGCCGTGCCACGATTGCCCCGGCAACACGATCAAGGGCGTCGTGTTCTACGACAAGGACAACGACGGCGTGATCGACGCCGGCGAGAACGGCCTGGGCAACATCAAGATCACGATCACCGGGACCGACAAAGACGGCAACAAGGTCGCCCGCACCACGTTCACGGACGGCAACGGCAACTATTCCTTCGACGGCTTGAAGGACGGCACGTACACCCTGAAGTCCGCGAAGCCGAAGTGGATGCACGGCGGCAAGAGCGCGGCCGGGTCGTTCGGCGGCAAGACCGGCGCGAACGTGATTTGCCACATCGACGTGAAGGGCTGCGGCCTGACCTCGACCGGCTACAACTTCGGCGAACTCTGCGGCTGCCACGACTGACCCCGCGGCCGGCGACGATCAACAGAAGAGACGAGTTTAACCACAGAGGACACAGCGGACACAGCGGAAAGACAAATACCGAGAAGACATTCTTACAAATGCCTTTCCTCTGCTTTGTCTTTTCTCT
>JAYUGD010001005.1:0-3368 GCA_043767785.1 Zavarzinella sp.
AAACCCCTTCGGGGTAAAGACAAAAACGCCCAGCCCGACAGGACGTTCGGGTCTTTGAAAAGTCCCGGCGATCAAAGGAGTGATCCCCCGTGTCCGCCAGTCCGCCCGGCGAATCCGCGTCGATCTTGCCGTGGTTCTGGCCCGACGCCGGTTCCCTCGCCCTGTTGGCGCAATCCCCCGTCCTGCCGTGGGCCGACCTGCGGGAAGACCCCGGCGCGGTCTTCCTGATCCTGGCCCACCTCGACCCGCTCGCCGCCGACCTCGCGGCCGAAGCGCCGTCCCCCGAATTACTCCGCCACGCCGCCGCCCAATTGCGGGACTTGTCCGTCCCGTGGGTGGACTGGCGGCACCGCACCGTGGCCCCGGCCTTCCGGACTGCGATCGCCGCCGCCCGCTTGGCGGGCCTCATCGCGGACTACGTCGGCAGTTGCGACCCCGCCGCCGCGTGGTGCGGCGGCCTGTTGGCGACGGCCGGCTGGCTGGCCGTCGGCGTCCACGACCCGGCCGCCTTGGCCGCGTGCGTGACCGCCCCGAACTTCGCGGCCGACCCGTGGGGCGCCCAACTCCGCACGTGGGGCGTGAGCCGCGGCGACATCGCCTGGCGCCTCGCCGGCGCGTGGAAACTGCCCAACTGGGCCAAAGTGTTGATGGGCGGCCTGAGCTATTCCCCGGCCGACGCGGACCAACTCGGCGGGCTGGCCCGGTTGCACGCCGTCGTGCAGACGGCCGTCGCCCTCGCCGAAGAGTGCGAAATGCCGCTGGGCTTGGGCCGCGAATTCGACGTGGCCGAAGCCCACGCGGAACTGTCGCTGCGCTCGGCCGACGTGGAGACGATCCGCGCCCGCTACGCCAGTTCCCGGCAGCACGGCTGGCTGTACCAACGCGAGTGGCTAGACCCGACGGCCGTCCCCGGCTTGGCCAAGCAACTGGAAGTCGCCGCCGACCGGCTCGACGACCGCCCGCAAACGCTGCCGTTCCCGGTGGCCGAAATCGACGACTCGCTGCGCGTCGCCAAGTTGGAGGCGATGGCCGAGTTTGCGGCCGGGGCCAGCCACGAGATTAACAACCCACTCGCGGTCATTTCCGCGAACAGCCAATACCTGCTGAAGCAAGACCCGACGGCCGGCCAGCGCAAGGCGCTGGAGTCCATCATCCGCCAGACGGAGCGGGTCCACGGCATCTTGCGGGAACTGATGACCTTCGCCCGCCCGCCCGCCCCGAAACTCGCGGGCGTGGACGCCGGGGCCGTCGCCGCCGAGGCAATGAAACTGCTGCAACCGCTGGCCGACGAGCGCGTCGTCCGCCTCGACCTGTCGAAGCCCGGCAACCCGGTGCGGCTCGAAGCCGACCCGGACCACCTGCGGAACATCCTGCTGGCCTTGGTGCGCAACGGCGTCGAGGCCGCCGGCAAGCACGGGTACGTGCGGCTAAAAGTCGCCGCGCGGGCCGACCGCATAGAATTAACGGTGGAGGACAGCGGGCCGGGGCCGGACGAGACCGACCGCGACCATCTGTTCGACCCGTTTTACTCCGGCCGGGCGGCCGGAAGAGGCCGCGGCTTGGGCCTCCCGACCGCGTGGCAACTGGCCCGGCAGCACGGCGGCGACGTGCGGTACGTCCCGACGGCGGACGGCCCCACGCGGTTCGTCTGCACGCTGCCCGCCGCCGTCCCGCAGGCCCAGCCGGCCCGCAAGAGCGCGTGACCCATTGCCTGATCCCGTCCCACCCACCGAGTTCCCGCCGAGCCCCGGCCAACTGGAGCGGGGCGAGGTCGGCGTGTGGCCCGCGTGCCCGTTCTTCGCCCCCGCCGGGGCCGACCGCGAAAACCTGTTGAACCCACTGCGGGCGCACTTCGGGACGAAAGACGTTTCCTTCGACCCGGCGACGCGCCGCTTCTCCGGCCGCCGCCCCCCGCCGGCCGCCGTCGCGTCCGGCTTGCAAGACGTGCTGACCCGGTTTTCCGCGGCCGCCCAAACGTGGCTGGCCGAGACGTTCCCCGAGTACGCCCCCGGTTTGACGCCCGACCGCGTGACGTGGCACGGCAGCGAAGAGGCCACCCGCCGCCTGCGGCACACGGCCCGCAACGACTTGCTGCACATCGACAATTTTCCCACCCGCCCCACGCACGGCCGGCGCATCCTGCGGCTGTTCATGAACGTCCACCCGGCCGACCCGCAAGTGTGGGGCACGTCCGAGCGGTTCCCCGAATTGTTGGCGCGCTACCGCGCCCGACATTCCGTCCCCGTGAAGCGCGAAGACGACTGGCTGGCCGTCGGCGGCCGTTGGCTGCGGCTGTTCCGCGCCGGCTGGGGGGGGCGGTCCGAGTACGACGCGATGATGCTGCGCGTCCACCACTTCCTGAAGAACGACCCCGCCTTCCAAATGCGGGCCGCGCGTCGGCTGTGGACGTTCCCCCCCGGCTCGGCGTGGCTGGCGTTCACGGACAGCCTGAGCTATGCCTGGCTCCGCGGCCGGCAGACGCTGGAGCAATCCTTCTTCGTCTCCCAAGCCGTGTTGCGGGAGCCGGGCGAGTCCCCGCTGGCCCGCCTGTGCCGGGCCGAATCCACTTCCCCGCTCTCCCTGGCCGGCTGATGTGGCGAGACTTCCTCCACGGCGTCCGGCAGTTGGCGTACCCCAACCTGTGCCTGTGGTGCCGGGAACTGCACGAGGACTCGGAAGCCGACTTCTGCCCCCGGTGCCTCGCCGCGTTCACCACTGATCCCGAGGCGACCTGCCCGCGCTGCTCGTCCACGGTTTCTCCGCACGCCGACCTGACCGGCGGGTGCGTCCGCTGCCGGGAGTTCACCTTTCATTTCGACTCGGCCGCCCGAATGGCCGAGTACAAGCCGCCGCTCTCTGACGTGATCGTGCGCATGAAACGCCCGCCCGGCGACGCCCTCGCCGAGTGCCTCGCCAAGGTGTGGGCGCGAACAATGGCGGCTAAGCTGGACCCGTTCAAGCCGGACCTGATCGTGCCGATCCCGCTGCACTGGCGCCGCCGCCTCTGGCGCGGCTTTAACGGCCCGACGATTTTCGCCCAAGCCCTGGCCGCCCGGCTGCGCGTCCCCTGCCGGCCACGGTTATTGCGCCGGACCCGGCCCACGCCCTCGCAGACGACACTCACCGCGGCCCAACGCCGGGAGAACGTCAAAAATGCCTTCGCCGTGAGGAATAGCCGGGGGTTAGCGGGAAAATCGGTGATCGTGGTGGACGACGTGTTGACGACGGGCAGCACCACCAGCGAAGCCGCGAAGGCGCTGAAAGCCGCCGGGGTCAAAGCGGTGCATGTGTTGGTGATTGCCCATCGGTGACGACGGATTTATTGTGTTTTTTAGCTCCAACGGAGCGTTCGCTTGTAGCCAGGCCCG
>JAYUGD010001006.1:0-3368 GCA_043767785.1 Zavarzinella sp.
ACTGACCACTGACCACTGACCACTTCTACGAAGGCGGCAAGATCGGCGGCGGTTGCGGTCTTGGAGGCGGCTCCGGGGATTCGCGCGGCAAGACGGGGAAGGTGCTGTCGGTCGGCGGCGGGGGCGCGGGCGGCTTGCGCTTGGGCTTCGCGTCCTTGCCCTTGTCGAGGTCCGGGTACATCGGCGGCGGGAGCGCCTTGCCTTGCCGGCGCAGGTCGTCCGCGTCGATCTTCAGTTGGTCGAGGTTCGGCGGGATGATCGGGTCGAGTTCGTAGTACAGCGGCCGGATGTCCGTCAACTGCACGGGAAGCAACACCTCGGAGAAGAAGTCGATGCCCGAGCGCTCGTAGAACGGCACCTTGACCATCTGCTTGACGTTCTTCGTCTGGAAGCCGTCCTTCACCAGTTGGACGTCGTAGTTGCCGTAATAGAGGAACGGGATGTCCACGGGCGTCGGGCCGTACGGGACGTTGTTGATAAACACCATCGCCCCCGGCGGGTTGGATTCGACGACGAAGCGCCGCTCCACGCAGCCGGTCGAGAGGGCGACCAGCCCGGCGGCCAACACGGCGGTGAACGCTCGGCGGTGCATACACTCCTCGCGCGGATTTCCGGGGGCGGGGCGGCTCATACCCGATGCCGGGTCGCCGGGCAAGGCCGAAACGGATTGTCCGCCCCCCGTCACAACACCCCGTACTTGTCGAACGCCGCCGCCGCCTTCATGCCCGCCTTGATGGCGCCCCGCACTTCATTCTCCGCGTGAACCTTTTCCCACGCCCGGCGCACCACGGCCGCCTCGACGGCTTGCGGCACCACGACGACGCCGTCCTCGTCGGCGATCACCAGGTCGCCGGGGCAGAAGCGCACGCCGGCGATTTCCACGGGCACGTCCACGTCGATCACGCGCTGGCGGTCCTTGCTGTCGTAGATCATGGTGCCGAGGGCGTAACACGCGAAGCCCATTTGCCGCATCCGCCGCAGGTCGCGCACCGCCCCGTCCACGATGACGCCGACGCAGCCGCCGTTTCGGGCGGCCGTCGAGAGGAGTTCGCCCCACACGCCCGACCGCTCGGACCCGGAGGCGGCGGCGATCAGCACGTCGTCCGGCTGGCAGCCGTCCACGGCTTGCAGTTCCAATTCGTAGGGCTTCGGGTCCGCGTGGGCCATGTCGGCCCACAGCGTCGTCTTGCACCGGCCGACGAGTGTGCCGGGGACGGTGAGTTGTTGGAACGGCAAGCGCGGCGACTGGTTCGGGTAGCCCTCGGCGTCGAGGGCGTCACACACGACGGCGCTGGAGAACGATTCCCGCATCATGGCCAACGTGATCGGCTCGGTCGGGGTCATACGCGCCTCAGATGCCGCCGACGAAGCGGCCGGGGTTGAAGATGTTTTGCGGGTCGAGCGCCGTCTTGACCGCCCGCATCAGGTCGAGGGCGCCGGTCGGCTTGCCCCACACGTTGGCGGGCGTCTTCGCCTCGGCCGGGCAGCGCAAGAGAACCACGTTCCCGCCACATTCGCCGGCCGTGGCCTGCAAGCGCGGAACCGCCGCCGCGTCCGGGAGGTGGCCGAAGACAATGCCGTTGCCGAAGAGGGCTTGCACCGGCCCGAGGCCGCCGACTCGCCTGATGAATTCCCACGACAACGCCGGGAGGACATTCGCCTTAAACGTGACGGGATGCGTGTCCAATAAAGGGAAGTCGCGCTGGGCCGCCCGCCGGCGCTCGGCCTCGTGCGGCGGGAGAACGCCCAAGCGGGAGCGCAGGTCGTCTGGTAACTCTTCTCGCAACTGGGTGACTTGCCACGCGACGGCCGGCGGATTGTCCTCGTAGCCGACGGTGATTTCGCGGTCCGGCCCGGCGACCGTGAGGACCACGGCGGAAGGCCGCGTGCGCGTGCGATTGAGAATGCCGAGGACCATCGGCACTTCGGCTTCGGGGCACGGCAGCGCCAGCCATTCACTCGCCCCCGCCTTCGGCTTCACCTTTAGCGTCACTTGCGTGATGACGCCCAGCGTCCCCAGCGATCCGGTCGCCAGTTTCATGATGTCGTACCCGGCCACGTTCTTGACGACGCGGCCGCCGGCCTTGAACGCCTCCCCCTCGTCGTTCATCAGGGTGATGCCGATGACGTAATCCCGCAGCGTCCCGCACCCGAACCGGCGCGGCCCGCTGGCGTTGACGGCGATCGACCCGCCCAGCGTCGCCCGGTCCGGCAGCGGCACATCGACGGGGAGTTCCTGGTTTTCCGTCGCCAACACCGCTTGCAGCTCCGCGAGGCGAATCCCGGCCTGCACGGTGACGGTCATGTCCCGCGCCGGGTAGTCGATCACCTGATTCAAACGGGTGAGGTCAACCGCCACCCCCGGCTTCGTCGGCGGCAGCCCGAACCCCGTCATCGTCCGCCCGCCGACGGGGTAGACGGCGTGCCCGGCGACGCGGGCCGCTTTCACGATGGCCGAAAGCTCGGCCACGGTCGTCGGGGAATGCTCGGCGAGGGGGATCAAGCCGTCGATCAAGGGGGAACCTTCCGCAAGAAATTCCGCGAAGGGTTGTCCTACGGCCGGAAATGGCCAATGACCAACGGCCGATGACGTCTTCTCCGCGGGTCGGATACAATAACCGTCCCCCGGTCGGCGGCGGCTCGGGCCGCGATCGGACCGGCCTTGTTTCAAGCGGAGGCGGCCAGTGACCCGGCGGATCAACTCGTGGCTCTGTTTGCTCGCGGCCCTCGGCGGCGTGGGCTGTTCCGTCACGGGCGGGAGTGACGTCACGGCCGAGGAGGCGAAGAAGTCGCCCCCGAAGACCGTCCTCATTATCCGCCACGCGGAGAAGCCGCCGCCGGAGGCGATGTCGCCGGACCTGAATGCCGCGGGGAAGCAGCGGGCCGAGGCGATTCCAGAGTTGTTCAAAAAGTCGGCCGGGCGTCCGGAGCCGTTGCCCGCACCGGACGTGATTTTCGCGGCGAAGGACTCGGCCAAGAGTCACCGGCCCACGCAGACGGTGGCGCCGTTGGCGGCCAAGCTCCGCTTGAAAGTCAACACCCACTTCGACGACGACTCGGACACGGAAAAGCTGGCCGCGGAACTGTTGACGAACCCGAAGTATGCCGGCAAGACCGTCTTGGTCGCGTGGCGGCACGGCCATATTCCCCTGATGGCCAAGGCGCTCGGGGCCGCCGACGCCCCGGCGGCGTGGGGGGACGACGTGTTCGACCGCGTGTGGAAAATCGCCTTCGACGCCAACGGCAAAGCCACGGTGAGCGACTTGCCGCAGCGGTTGCTCAAGGGGGATGCAGAGAAGTGACGTGTCGGCGCCTGGGTTTGGTATTTCACCCCGGAGGGGTGACAGCGATTAGCCCCGGGTCGCCGC
>JAYUGD010001007.1:0-3362 GCA_043767785.1 Zavarzinella sp.
TCGAGGCGCTGGGGATGCTGGTGAGCCCGGATGGGTTCGAACCATCGACCCTCAGATTAAAAGTCCGATGCTCTACCACTGAGCTACGCCTCCGGGTCCGGCAACCGGTGAAGGGTGGCCGCAGGGTTTAATATAGTGTGCCGGCCGGGAGTTTCTAGGGGTTTGCGCGGGAGGATGGACGGGCTTTCCGCGAAAGGCAACCTAACCCCCCGGCCCCCTTCCCGAGACGGGAAGGGGGAGCAAGCAGGACAGAGTCTTTAGCCCAATGGTAACTGGCGATTGGGGGCGATGTTCACCCACTTGCTCCCCCTTCCCGTCTCGGGAAGGGGGCCGGGGGGTTAGGTCCGTCAGGCAGACGACTACAATCTCTCTCACTACCTCCGCTTCGGAAACCGCCAATGTCCCTTCGGTCACTCGTCCTAACGCTGGTGGTGATATTCGGTCTCGAATCCGGCACACACGCCCAACCCCCCGCAAGCAAGCGTGTCCCTTGGACCACCTCGAAGCTCCTCGGCACGCCGGAACCGCCGCCGGCGTACCGGCCCGAGCGTGTCTTCCCCAAGTTGCAGTTTGAGAAGCCGCTGCACTTGGAACTCAACCGGACGCAGAACCGTTGGTACGTCCTCGAAAACGACGGCAAGATTTTCAGCTTTCCGAACGACCCGGCGGTGGCGAAGGCCGATTTGGTGATTGACACCTCCAGGGATTTGAAAAGCTGGAAGCCGGACGACGTGACGGAAAAGCTGGACGCCGTGTATGGGATGACCTTCCACCCGAAGTTCGCGGAGAACCAGTTCTGTTACGTCTGCTACGTCTTGAAAGGGAAGAAAGGCGAGTTGCCGGAAGGCTCGCGCGTTTCCCGCTTCACGATGACGAAAGCGAACCCGCCGAGGATTGACCCGGCCAGCGAAGAAATCCTCATCACATTCAAAGCCGGCGGGCACAACGGCGGATGCCTGGTCTTCGGGCCGGACGGGTTCCTGTACATCTCGACCGGCGACGGCGCCAACCCCAACCCGCCGGACGCCCACAACACGGGGCAAGATTGCAGCGACCTGCTTTCCAGCATTCTGCGCATCGACGTGGACCACGCGGACGCCGGGAAGAAGTATGCCGTCCCCAAGGACAACCCGTTCGTGGGCCGAGAGGGGATTCGCCCGGAAATCTGGGCCTTCGGCTTCCGCAACCCGTGGAAAATGACGTTCGACCGCAAGGCCGGGTCGCTGTGGGCCGGGGATGTCGGCTGGGAAAAGTGGGAGATGATTGACCGCGTCGTGAAGGGCGGCAACTACGGCTGGTCGATCAAGGAGGGGCCGCAAGACGTGCGGCCGGACGTGAAGATCGGGCCGACGCCGATCCTGCCGCCGGCCATCGCGTTCCCTCACTCGGAGGCCGCGAGCATCACCGGCGGCTTCGTCTACCGCGGCACGAAATGGAAAGACCTCACCGGGGCGTACATCTGCGGCGACTGGATGAGCCGTAAATTCTGGGCCACCACCTTCGACGGCGACAAGTTTGCCGCGCCCAGCGAAATCGCCGTCAGCCAACACCAAATCGTCGCCTTCGCCGAAGACGCGGCCGGCGAACTGCTGTACGTGGACTACAGCCCGCAAGGGGGACTTTACACCCTCGTTCCCAACGAGGAGGCGAAGAAGCCGCAACCGCCGTTTCCGACAAAATTGAGCGAGACCGGCATCTGGAAGGACGTGACGAAAGACGAACTCGCCCCCGGCGTCCACCCGTACACGATCAACGCGGAGCCGTGGGCCGACCACGCGACGATGAAGCGCGTCGTGGCCGTGCCCGGCGACGCGGCGGTGACGATGTACCACGCCCCGCAAAAGGTGCCGGGGACGGCGTGGTTCAACTCCCGCGTCTTCTTCCCGAAGAACGGCGTACTGGCGAAGACGTTCAGTGTGGACGTTCCCAAGGGTGCAGGACTTGGCCGTCACCGCGTTGAAACACAGGTGATGCATTACGACGGCATGGAATGGCACGGGTACACGTACAAGTGGAATGATGCTGGCACGGACGCCACACTCGTTCCACCCGCCGGGGAGGACGTGGAATTGACGGTGAAGGATTTTGGCGTGAACGGAACACGACGGCAAACGTGGCACTTCTCCGGGCGCAGCGAGTGCCGGCAGTGTCACAACCCTTGGGCGGGTGAGGTGCTGGGGTTCACGGATTCACAACTTCAGCCGTCCGGGCTTGATCCCGCACCTCCGCGAGTGCGGCCCGGAACCATTCTCTTTTGGAGTCCGGCGTACAACGAGTCACTGAAAAAACTGATGGAATTTGGAGTGCTCCGTCGCGGCGAGGAACCGAAGGACACGCCTGACACAAAGGTCATTCCGATTTTGGTGCATCCGCTCGACTCCAAAGCCGTGATAGACATTCGAGCCAAGTCGTACTTGCACGTCAACTGTGCCCACTGTCACCAGTTCGGCGCCGGCGGGTCGGTGGACATCGAACTCAAGATGGAAACGGAACTGGACAAGATGAAAGTCTTGGAGGCGAAGCCGGTCCAAGGCACGTTCGACATCCCCGGCGCGCAGATTATTGCCCCCGGCGACCCGTACCGATCTGTTCTTTATTACCGCATGGCCAAACAGGGTCGCGGGAGGATGCCACACATTGGCAGCGAACTGGTGGACGAGCAAGGGGTGAAGTTGATCCGCGAATGGATTCAGCAATTGCCCGGCCGCAAGGAGGATCGTGCCTTGGTTGACGACTGCACGAAGGCGGAAGATTCCCCAAAGAGAAAAGAAGCCATCGCCAAACTGCTCGCCACGTCGTCCGGGGCATTGATGCTTGCGGAAGCGATGGACGCCCAGCGGTTGCCGGTCCCGGCCAAGGCCCAAGTCTTGGCGGCGGTCGCTACGAAAGAAGCTCCGATCCGCGACCTATTCGAGCGGTTCGTCCCGGAAGATCAAAAGGTGAAACGGCTCGGGACGGTCATCCGCGTGGAACCGCTTTTGGCCATGAAGGGAGATGTCGCGCGGGGGAAAGAAGTCTTCTTCAACAAGGCGGCGTCGCAATGCGCTCAGTGTCACAAAGTCGCGGGGCAGGGGGGCGAGATTGGGCCGGACTTGTCCCAGATCGGCAAGAAGTATCAGAAGCGGCAGATGCTGGAGAGCATCACCGACCCGTCCAAGGACATCGACCCCAAGTTCGCCACCTATGTTGCCGAGTTGGACGACGGGCGACTGGTCACGGGCCTGTTGGTGAAGCAGACGCCGACCGAGGTCGTGATCCGGGACGCGCAGAACAAGGACACGGTGATCCCGGCGAAGAAACTCGGGACGCTGACGCCGTTGCGAAAGTCGCTGATGCCCGAGCAGCAATTGCGGGACATGACC
>JAYUGD010001008.1:0-9258 GCA_043767785.1 Zavarzinella sp.
CGGCCATGTGGCCGACGTCCTCCAGGAAGACGAACGCCCCGCCGAACGGCAGGGCGACGTACAGCGAGAAGATTCGGCCCAGCGGCGTGCCGAAGAACAGTGAGCAAAGGCGTTGCAGCGCCCGCATGTAGAATTCGCCGCGGTGGTACACGCCGTCGAGCCGGACGGCCAGCAGGCGGTTGGCCCGGATGAGCGGGTCCCCGGAGATAAATTCCGCCGGCCCGGCCAAATCAGGCAATTTGATGCGGCTCCGCGCGAGGGCGTCCCGCAAGTCGCCAAGGCGCAGGTAGCCGCGTGACCACGCCGCGTCGAGCAGTTCCTCGACCGCCTTGCGGTGTGAGACTTCCTCCGGCAAGTTCCCGGCGCGCAGGCCGACCTCGGTCAGCGTCTCGGTAATGGCCGGGCGCAATTGTTCGCGGGCCGCGTGCTCCGCGTATCCCAAGGCCCGGTGCAGGACATCTTCCAAAGCCGGAAATGGGTCGCGGGGGGCCAAGGCCGCCGCCCGGCGGGCCGCCGCCCGCAAGTGCCGGCCGACCAGCAGCCACGTGGGCATCGTCAGCGGCCGCTTGATTTTCTTCTTGCCGAACGTGACAACCCACTCGACCACGTCGGCCGCGTAGGTCTGTCGCTCGACCGCCAGGCAGGCGCGTTGCAGGTCGTACAGCAACCGCCGCTCGGTGGACCACCCCGCCTCCGTCATCCCGGCCAGAATAGCCCGCAGACACGACGCCCACTCTTCCCGCCCCGGCCCCGACGCACGGAACACGCGGCCGAGGCGGTCGGCCAAAGACTCAATCGCCGGATTCGGCGCGCCGGGGTTCTCGCGGGCGAAGACAATGGCCGCCGTCACGTCGTTGCCGGGCGTCTCGGTCACCCCGACCGCATTTGATGTGACGGGCGGTGGCGCGACGGCTTCAACGTGGTCGGTGGGCGGCGGCACGGCGGCGGGAAGGTCCGTCCCGGGCGGCCGCGTTTCGGCGAACCAGCGGGCGGCGGGGAACTCGGCCAACAGTTGATCGATCAGGGCGTGCGCGTCGGCCAGGCCCGGAAAATAATCGTGGACGTGGCCTGGGGCGAAGTAGTGCAATTCGAGCAGGAAGGCCACGAACTCCCGGTAGACGACGGCGTCCGGGTCGGCGTCGGTGATGAGATGCTTTGCCTCCAGCACGGTCCGGATTTCGTGCCAGAACGTCGGGCCAAACGCCCGGCAGCGCCGGCGGAGGTCCGCGAGTCGGTCGGGGTCGCGGAACCGGGCGTCCACGGCCTCATCGACGCGGCTGTGAAACAACGTCCGCCACAAATCGGTCCGTGTTCGGACGGGGGAAGATTCATCCGGCTGAGGGATCAGCAGCCAATCGTTGGCGGGGTCGGCCGGCGAGATGTTCAACTCGGCAAGCGGCAGAATTGCCGTCAACGCGCCCCGTGAGATCGGCCACGCGAAGTCGTGGGGGACCGTCGAGGCGAACTCGTCCCACGGGCGGGACCGGCGGATGACGCGGCGCAACGCGCGGAGCGGCACAAAGCGGACGCGCGGGTCAATGTCCCGGGCGGCCTCGAGGAAGTCAGGGCGGGCCGGGCGGGGAGCGGGCATAAAAAACTCTGGTAGATTCGCCGCGAGTCCCGCGGGGGGACGCTGCGAATCTACCAGAGCGGGCGGGCCGTGGCAACGCGGCAGTCGGGTGTTACTCGACGATCGTCTCCCCGCCGGTCCGACTAATGAGATTCTGGAGGACGGGGAACGAGGTCGACGCCTTCAGGAACCGTATGCTCCCGTCACCCATCAAGGCGTTCACCCCGCCCGTGTGGAAGCTGTAGATTTGGCCGGTCGCGTCGGTGTTGTACTTGGCGTCCGGGTAAGCCGTGATCGTGTAGCCGTTCTGCACATTGATCGTGCTGGCGGATTCCGGCGCGGTGATGTCACTGGCCGGCCGGCACCAGCCGCCGCCGTTAATCCGCAACGACGGACTAGCGGCCGCCGTGAGCTTACCGTTAACATAATAATCCGGCTTACCTGAGGACTCGGTCAGGTGGATGGTATTTGACAGCCCGTCTGTAATTTGACTGAGTTGGACCTTGTCCGTCTTGGACAGAATCCCTGGAATCCCGTAAGTGCTCACGTTCGTGTAGGACACGAAGTAGATGCCCGAGTAATCTCCGGTCGCGTAGCGTATGTCATTCCACCCGTTGTCCGGAGAAGCATCGTTCTTCCCGTTAGCCGGGGACGATGGGCACTCCATCACCTTGAGCCGCAGGGCGACGGCCGACGCGTTGGCCGGGTCCGACCAGTTCACGGTCTGGTTATACGTCTTGTAGATGTTGTCCTGCTCGAAGTACGGCAGCAGGAACGTCGTCCACCGGACGCGGACCGTCGAGGCGGCCGACTGCCGGATATTGCCCGGCAGATAGCCGTTCGTGTCGTTGTAATTGTGCATGGCCAACCCGTGTTGCTTCAGGTTGTTGGAGCACTTCATGCGGTTGGCGGCTTCGCGGATCTTCTGGACGGCCGGCAACAGCAGGCCAATCAAGATCGCGATGATGGCGATGACCACCAGCAACTCGATCAGCGTAAACCCACGACGACCCGGACGACGGACTTCTTTGAACCGGAGCATTTCAAAACCTCAATAGCGAATGTTGTGCAGCGAAACCCGATCACGTTCACTAATCTCATCGGAATGATAAACTTTTATCTTGAGCTTGGCAAGAGTAAAATATCTAAATTTATCGTATAAGTAGACATTAAATGGTTACTTATATAGTGATATTAATGCCAAAGTGTTCATCTGAGCTACAGGCGTGAAGAGACTCTTGATGAGCGGATAAGATTTGACCTGATGGGTTGGGGGAAGATTGACAAAGTTGCCGAGTTTGGGCAATTTACTTCCTCTTTTTTTTGAGCCTGAATTATAGTATCTTCATTCGGCGAATTGAGACCGGAGCGTACCGCGCGGCTCCCGGTCCGGCCACTTCATCGGACGACCTCTCATGCCAGCTCCCGCATCCATCGACGACCTCTTGAAGCTGATCCGGAAAAGCGGCATGGTGGACGAGCCGCGTTTGGAAGCGTACTTGGAGCGCTACCGCGGCTCCGGCGGCCCCCCGAACGACGTGCGAAAACTCGCCGGGTCGATGGTTCGCGACGGCCTGCTGACGTACTTTCAGGCCGAGCAGTTCATGCTCGGGAAGTGGCGCGGCTTCACCATCGGCAAGTACAAACTGCTGGAGCGGATCGGCTTCGGCGGCATGGGCCAAGTCTTCCTGTGCGAACACATGTACATGCGCCGCCGCGTCGCCATTAAGGTGTTGCCGCCGGCGAAGGCCGAAGAGCCGGCCGCGTTGGGCCGCTTCTACCGCGAGGCCCGCGCCGCCGCGGCTCTCGACCACCCGAACATCGTCCGCACGCACGACATTGACCAGGACGGCAACCTGCACTTCTTGGTGATGGAATACGTGGACGGGTCGAGTCTGCTGGAAATGGTCAAAAAGAAGGGGCCGATGGCCGCCGACCGGGCCGCCCATTACGTGTGGCAATCCGTGCAAGGGCTGGACCACGCCTTCCGCGTCGGCGTGATTCACCGGGACATCAAGCCCGGGAACATCTTGGTGGACCGCTTCGGCATCGCCAAAATCCTCGACATGGGGCTGGCCCGGTTTTACCACAGCGACGACGACATGCTGACGATGAAATACGACGAGAAAAGCGTCCTCGGGACAGCCGACTACGTGGCCCCGGAGCAGACGGTCAACAGCCACGACGTGGACGTGCGGGCCGACCTGTACAGCCTCGGGGCGACATTTTACTTCCTGCTCGCCGGCCACCCGCCGTTCCCCGAGGGGACGATCTCGCAAAAACTCATCGCCCACCAGACCCGCAAGCCGACGCCGATCCGGCAACTGCGGCCGGACATCCCCGTCGAACTGGCGGCCATCGTCGAAGGGCTGATGGAAAAGAGCCTCGACGAGCGGTTCCAGTCGCCGGCCGAGGTATACGAGGCGTTGCTGCCGTTCGTTCAGAACCCGGTGATGCTGCCGACGGAGGAGGAAATGCCGGTCCTCAGCCCGGCCGCCCGGGACAGCATGTCGCACGGCAGCGGCGGGTCGTCGGCGAACATGTCCGGCTCCTTCCGGCAAGATTCGGCCATCCTGCGGGCGGACATCATGCAGCGGTCCGGCCGTCACCAGGCCCCGGCCGGCGCCGTCCGCACGTCCGGCGTGATGCCGCCGCCCATGTCCGGCCCGCCCGGCGGGCGTGGCTCCGGCCTAATGCCGCGGCCGGGGGCCGGCTCCTCCGTGAAAATGTCGCCGACGTTCTTCGACCCGCCACCGATGGCCTCCGCGCTCGGGTCCGCCGCCCTGCCCCCGGTGCCGAACCCGACCGGCCCGACGAACGAGACGCCGGCCCGCATGGGCCAATCCACGGAACGGACGCCGCACCGCGAGCCGCGGCGGGCGCCGGCCGAACCGAAGCGGGAGGAGCGCAGCCTCAACCCGATCAAAAACCCCGTGGTGCGGATCATCATCGAGTCCGTGCTGCTCTTCGGCCTGTGCCTGCTGATCATTTTCATCCTGCGCGGGCTGTGACCCGCGCCGGCTCGCCGCGTCTTCCGTCGTCAGTCCGCGCGGCGGCCGATGGCGGGATTCCGCATCGAATTGAAATCACTTCTTCGGGTCGGTCAGCAAACGGGCGCTCGTCTCGAAGTAGCGCCGACGGCGCTTGGAGCCGGCCGCCTCTTCCGCTTGCTTTTCACGCAGGTCTTCCAAATTCGCGGCGCAACTCGCGCAGGCCACGGTCTTGAGGTGGAAGTCCGCGTAGGCGGCAAGGTCGGCGGCGAGAATGCCGTGCAGGAGGCCGGTGAGTTGTTCGCGGGTCAAACAACTCAGTCGCTCCCGCCGCCACACGGCCCCGACGGAGTGTTCGCCGCGGTCGCGGTCCTCACGCAGGCGCTGGAGGCGCGCCCGGAATTCGGCGGACTCGCGCAGGCGGCGCTCGACGGCGGCCGTCTCGGCGTCGTCGAGGTCGTCGTCGAGATAGGCGTAGAGGTGTTCCCGGGTAAAGTCGTCGGCCATCGTCCGGCCCCCCTGTCGAATCCCCGATAGTATACACGCCGCGGGCCGGGATGGGCGAAGCCGCGGCCGGCGCCTATCACACCTTGCGGGAATTGGGGCCGGGCCGCCCGCCGCCCCGGACTTACCACGGAAGGAACCGATGGCCATTCACCCGACGGCCGTGATTCACCCGACGGCGATCATTTCCCCGGAGTCGGTCTTGGGCGAAGGCGTCCGCGTCGGCCCCTTCTCGGTCTTGGACGGGCCGGTCACGCTCGGGGCCGGGACGGTCGTCGGCACGCACGCGCTCCTGACCGGGCCGCTGACGGTGGGGGCCAACAACCGAATCGGCACCGGGTGCGTGTTCGGCAGCGAGCCGCAGCACACCACTTACGCGGGCCAGCCGGCCGGCGTGCAGATCGGCGACCGCAATGTCTTCCGGGAATATGTGACCGTCCACCGCGGGTCGCACGTGCCCGGGTGGGGCGTCACCCGCATCGGCAACGACGGCTACTTCATGGTGAACGTCCACGTCGGGCACGACGCCCAAGTCGGCAACAACGTCATCATGGTCAACGCCTCCATGTTGGGCGGCCACGCGATCCTGCAAGACCGGGCGTTCATCTCGGGGAATTCCGCCCTTCACCAGTTCGCGCGGCTCGGCCGGCTGTCGATGACAACCGGGTGCCTCACCATCGTGCAGGACTTGCTCCCCTACATGACCGTCAAGAGCCGCGAGATCGTGGCGGGGGTCAACGTCATCGGCATGCGGCGGGCCGGGTTCTCGCCCGCGGACATCGCCGTCGTCCGCACGGCCTACAAGATAATTTACCGCAGCGGGAATATTTTGAAGGTGGGGTTCCAAAAGCTGACCGCCGCGTTCCCGGACCACCCGCTCGTCGCCGAACTCGTGGCCTTCTACGCGGCCTCCAAGCGCGGGCTGATTCGCCCCGTGGACGGGGCCGCGGCGGACGCGGCGGGCTGATTTTTCCGGCCGCCCCCTGTCCGTTGGCGGGGCGTTTCGGATAATCACTGTTCGATCTGACAAGCAATTCGGCGGCCGGCGCCTTGGGCGGGGCCGTGGCGATGGTGTTATTGGCGGGTCTCCCGCGGGAATATCGACGATGGCGGACGCACTGGTTCTGAAGTCGGAAACGCGGAAAAAGACCGGGGGCCGCGACGCGGCCCGCCTCCGCAAGAACGGCAGCATCCCCGCCGTCGTGTACGGCCACAAGGAGACGCCGGCCCACATCTCCGTGGGCAAGGACGACTTGAAGGCTGCCCTGCGGGCGCACTCCCGCACCCTCTCCGTCGTCGTCGGCGGCAAGGCCGAGACGGTGCTGATCCAACAGATTCAGCGCGACCACCTCGGGTCGGAGATCCTGCACATCGACTTCCGCCGCATCTCCGCCGACGAGCGCGTCCGCACGACGGTGACGGTCGAACTCAAGGGCATCGCCCCCGGCACTCTCGCCGGCGGCGTCCTCGACCAGCCGTTGCACAAGATTCACGTCGAGTGCCCGGCCATGGCCATCCCGGACTCGATCCGGGTGCGAATCGACGCCTTGGCCCTCGGCCAAGCCATCCACGCCAAGGACCTTGAACTGCCCGCCGGCGTGACGTCCTTGGAAGACCCCGAAGCCGTGGTCGTCCAAGTCAAGACGGCCCAAGTGATCGACGTGCCGGCGATGGCCGAGCCGGGCGCCAACGAGCCGGAAGTGATCGCGAAGAAGAAGGAAAAGTCGGGCGAGGAGGAGTGACCCTCGTCGGCGTGACGCCATGAAACTGGTGATTGGGCTGGGGAACCCCGGCCCCAAATACGCCGGCACCCGGCACAACGTCGGGTTCGAGGTCGCCGATTACTTGGCGGCCGCCCCGGCGGTCGGCTCATGGCGGTCGCGGTTTCAGGCCTTGGTGGCCGAGACGGCCGAGAACGGCGAGCAGATTCTCTTGATGAAGCCCGACACGTTCATGAACCTGAGCGGGCGGGCGGTGCGGCAGGCGGTCGATTTTTACAAAATCACCCCGGCCGACGTGCTGGTGATCTGCGACGACTTGGCCCTGCCGTTGGGCAAATTGCGGCTCCGGACGACTGGGTCGCACGGCGGGCAGAACGGGTTGCGGAGCATCCACGAGGCGCTTGGGACGCCGGATTACCCGCGGCTGAGACTCGGGATCGGGTCGCCGGGCGAACATTTGGACGCGGCCGGCTATGTGTTGGGCCGGTTCAAGCCCGCCGAACGGGCCACAATAAACGAGGCGGTGGCGAAGGCCGCCCAAGCCGTGTTGATGTGGGCGACGCGCGGGGCCGACGCCGCGATGAATCACGCCAACGGCGGCGAACAACGGCCGCCCAAGCCGAAGCCGGAAAAGAAGCCCGACGCCGAGAAGACGAGACCGAAGCCGGACGAGACCACGACAGAGAAACCCTGAGAACGAGACGCGGAACCGCCATGCCAGTCAATAGTTACGAGTGCCTGATCCTGTTGGACCCCACGAAGGTAACGACGGACGTGGAGGCCGCCAAGACGCAAATCCACGCCACCTTGGAGAAGTACGGCTCCGAGATCATCGTCAGCCGCAAGTGGGACGACCGGAAGCTCGCGTACCCGATCGACGGGCACAAGAAGGGCCTGTATTACCTGCTCTTCTTCAAAGTCGATTCCCTCAAGGTCACGAAGATCGACCACGACTTCCGCCTGAGCGAAACCGTCCTGCGGCACATGATCACGGTCGTTGACCCCAAGTGGGAAAACGAACTGCTGACGACGGCCAAGGACGAGACGAAATTCGGCTTCCAGATCATCGTCGACGACTCCTCCGACGGCGTCACCGGCGAAGGCGGCGACGACCGGGGCGACGACCGGCACCGCCGCGGGCCGCGCCGGCCGGCAGAAGCGGAAACGACCAAGGAATAATTGCCGACTTCCGACCTACTGACATTGAGGCGATTCGGGCAGGGGTTAAAATTGGGGAAAGATAACCCCAATGTATCCGGCGGCCCGTCCCGACAGAGACGGCCCCACCCCGAGGACCGTTTCCCATGGCCAACCTGAACAAAGTCATCCTGATCGGCCGGCTGACCCGCGACCCCGAAGTCCGGGCGTTTTCCAATGGCGGCAAGGTCGTCAAGTTCGGCTTCGCGGTCACGAACCGCAGGAAGAACACGCAGACCGGCCAGTGGGAAGACGAGCCGATGTTCATCGACTGTGAGGCGTTCAACCGCGGGGAAAACGGGACGCTGGCGAACATCATCGAAGAGCGGTGCCGCAAGGGGTCGCAGGTCTGCATTGAGGCCAAGTTGCACTTGGATCAGTGGGACGACAAGGCGACCGGGGCGAAGCGCAGCAAGCACAAACTGGTGGTCGACGCACTCCAGTTGCTCGACCGCCGCGAAGACGGCGCGGGCGGCGGCGAAGGCGGCGGCGGGTACTCTTCCGCGGCCCCGGCCCGGTCGGCCCCCGCCGGGCGCAGTTCGGCCCCGACGGCCCGAACGGGGTCCGGTTTTAGCGACGGGGACGGGCCGGACAGCGAGCCGGCCGGCGGCAGCGAAGAAATTCCGTTTTAAAGTTCACTTACGGTGATGTGATGGCGAAGACGAAAGAGCCGACGACGAAGGAACTCGCGAAGCCGGAAAAAAAGGTCCGGCAGCGCCGCAACCAAGTCACGAAGGGTGACCACGGCGGCGCGCAAATCCTCCTGCTCGACGACGTGGTCCACGTCGGCAAGCAGGGCGAGGTCGTCGAGGTGAAGGCGGGGTACGCCCGCAACTTCCTCATCCCGAACGGGCTGGCCATCCTCCCGTCCGAACACAACATGAAGCGGCTTGACAAGTTCAAGGTCCGCGTTACGCAGATGCGCGAGTCGCGCGTCGCCGACTTGAAGTCCGTCGCCGACCAGATTGGCCGGACCAAGAGCGTCACCATCGAGGCCAACGCCAACGAGGCCGGCGACCTGTACGGCTCCGTCGGCCCGCAGGAAATCTGCCGGGCGTTGCGCGGCAAGAACCTGCAAGTGGAACCGGAGATGATCCACCTCCCCGAACCGCTGCGGCACTGCGGGATCTACCCGGATGTCCACATCAGCCTCGGGTACGACATCCAAGCCGTCATCGAAGTGACCATCATCCCCGCCGCCGCCGGCAAGAAGAAGTAACGGGGACAAGGACGGAGAAAGGGTTTCACGCAAAGCTCGCAAAGAGTGGTGGAATGT
>JAYUGD010001009.1:0-3358 GCA_043767785.1 Zavarzinella sp.
AACACGGATAAAAGCGAAGAGAAGAACTTAACCACAGAGGACACAGAGAGCACAGAGGAGAACCAAAGCAGAGGAAAGGCATGATGAAAATGTCTTCTCTCTTCTCGTCTTTCCTCTGTGCTCTCTGTGTCCTCTGTGGTTAAGTTCTTCTCTTCGCTTTTATCCGTGTTTCGTCCGTGTTCGATCCGTGGCTAAAAATGTCTTTGTTCTCTTCTGCTCTTCCGCTCCCTTTTCACTTTTTCCGGATGCGCCGCTTGCGCCGCCGGCGCGCGCCTGGTAAACTCGCTTTTGCCCCCCCAGATTGCCGGTTCGGGCCGCGAAGCGCGGTACGGTTGGGAGGTTTTCCGCCGTCCCCCGTTTCGCAGGCCCGCCCGATGCACGGAATGCGCCCCCGACTGCCCGGCTACGTGTTGCACCAGCGCCTCGGCGGCGGGCCGACCAGCGACGTGTACGCCGCCACGGACGAGTCGCTGCGCCAAGGCTGGGCCGTCAAACTCCTGAAGCGGGAAGCCGAGGCGGACCTCACCAACCGCCGCCTCTTCGCCCGCGAGGCCCAAATCGGGCTGGCCCTGTGCCACCAGTATCTCGTGCGCTTCCACGCCGCCGAGCCGGACCGGGCCGGGTGCCGTCACCTCGTGATGGAAAAACTCACCGGCGTCTCGCTCCGCGCGGCCGTCCGGAAGAAGCCGTTGCCGGTCCCGGCGACGCTGACCTTCGCCCGGCAAGTGGCCGAGGCCTTGGGGTACATGCACCGCAACGGGTACGTCCACGGGGACGTGAAGCCGGAGAACATCCATCTGGTGGCGGGCCGGCGGGCGAAGTTGTTGGACTTGGGCTTCGCCCACCGGCCGGGGGAGAACGCCGGGCTGCTCGACGACGGGTGCGTGCTGGGGACGGCCAACTACATCGCCCCGGAGCTGTGCGCCGGCCCGCCGACGGACGACTTCACGGCCGACGTGTACGGCCTTGGCGTGACGCTGTACGAGACGCTGACCGGCCAATTGCCGTACCGCGAAGGGACGGCCGAAGAGACGATGATCCGCCACCGCGACGAGCCGGCCGCCAGTTTGCGGGACTGGCCCGGCGCGTGGCCGCGCGACTTGGCCCCGCTCGTGGACGCCATGACCGCCCGCCGCCCCGCCGACCGCCCCGCGATTTGGGAAGTGGCCGACCGCTTGGCCCTCCTCACGCACACGATGGCCGGCCGGGCCGCGTAGATTTTTCCGCGACCCTCGCCGCCGCCCGCGTCACCCCCCGACGCCTGACAGCGTCGGCTCGCCTCGTTCGCTGAACAAGCTCCGATTTTCGGGTAGAATACCCGGCGAGAGGAGCCGCCATGCCGATGCACGACTGGACCCGCGTCGACGCGGGGATTTATCACGCCTTCCACCACGAATGGATTTCCGAGATCAGCCGCGCTCTGAACCGGGGGCTGCTGACCGAAGACTATTACGCCCTGCCCGAACAACAAGCCGCCGGGTTCGGCCCGGACGTCCTCACGCTCCAGGACTTGAATGACCCGGCGGGCGGGGGGACGGCGACGGGGACGCGGACGAAGCCGAAATCGACCCATTACGCCAAGACGCCGACGGATTTTCACCGCCGCAAGAAGAGTTCGATCGCCGTCCGGCACGTCAGCGGCGACCGCATTGTCGCCATGATCGAAATCGTTTCGCCGGGGAACAAGAACAACGCGAACGCCTTCACCGCCTTCGTCCAGAAGGCGTGCGAGTTGCTCGAACACCGCATTCACTTGCTGCTGATCGACCCGTTCCCGCCCGGCCGCCGCGACCCGGACGGCATTCACGCGGCCATCTGGGCGATGGTGGACGACGAGCCGTTCCGCGTGCCGCCGGCCCGGCCGCTGACGCTCGTCGCCTACGAGTGCAGTCTGATCACAGAGGCGTACATTGAAACCGTCGCGGTCGGCGAAGCCGTGCCGGACATGCCGTTGTTCCTGGAGCCGGGCGCCCACGTGATGGTCCCGCTCGAAGCCACCTACCAGGCGGCGTGGGACACGGTCCCCGCCCGCTGGCGACGGGTGGTTGCGGCCCCACCCGCGCCGGAACCCGACGCCTGACAGCGTCGGCTCGCCAAGATTCACCGGGCTACTTCTTCAAATTCCCCGCCGCCCATTCCTTCCACTTCGCATGCGCCGCGTCGCGCTTCTCGTCGTCCGCGAAGGCGTAGTACGTGTACGAGGTCAGGGTGGCCGTCGTCGGGGCCTCGCGCTCGAAGCCGAACGCCTTCGGGGACTGGCCGGCCATCAGGAGGGCCGCGCCCAAGGCCACGTCCCGCACTTGCACCGTCATGCGGCCGCCGGGGGCGAAGGCCACCGTCGTCACCGTGGCGGCGTCCTTGAAAAATGGCTCCAGCTCTTTGAGGCCGTCCTTCGTGCCGAGGCGGGCGTACCCGAGCAGGGCGGTGGCCCGCACCAGCGGCGAGGTGGTCGTGTCGGCGGCGATTTTCAGCGCGGCCGGGCCGCACTCCGCCACCTTGTTCACCGCGGCGACCTCGATGGCCCGGTGCATCACCAGGCTGTACCGCTCCTTCTCCAGCCACTTGGCGTACAGGGCGCGGGTCTCCTTGCTCGGGCCGTCCCCGCCGAGGGTCTTGCCCAGCCAGTCCGCGTTCAGGAACTGGTAGCAGTGCGTCGAACTCATCCCCGCCGGGAGCGTCCGGCGGTCGTCCCCCATCGCCCCGAGGAACAAGTACAGCGCCACGTCCGGCTCGCCGGTCGCGGTCATGGTGCGGATGCCGGTCGCCGCCGCGTTCTTCGTGTACACCTCGCGGGCGAACTCGGCCAGGACGCCCGGCATGGCGGCCCGGCCGTCCTCGATGCTTTGCAGCCGGGCCGCGTGCATGCGGACCATGTTGGCGTACAGTTCGCGCCCGGCCTTGGTGTCGCCGACAATGCCCAGCCACTTCTTGGCGAACGGCAAGTCTTCCGAATCTTTGTCGCCGGTCGCCTTGGCGAACGTCAGCAGCCGCTTCTCCAGCCCGCGGGTCCAGAGTTGCGGGTACAGCTTCTTGCACCGCTCGCTGATCTCGCCGTCGGGGGACTGCTGGCCGGCCTTGATGGCGTCGGCGGCCGGCGCGCCGATCTCCAGCAGGTCGCGCGCGGCCTGTTCCCGGAGCTTGTAGTCCCGGTGACCGAGCTTCTGCACCAAGTCGTCGATTTGCTTGTTGAGCCGGACATCCGAGTCCGGGGCCGCGGGGAGCAGCGCCAAGAAGAGGAGCGTGGCCGTCATGTGAATCCTCTCACTTGAGTCGTGGCGGTTTTGGGCAACCGGCCGTCACCCGTCGCGGCCGGCCGTTTACCTCACCCCCTAGCCCCCTCTCCGAAGCGGAGAGGGGG
>JAYUGD010001010.1:0-9246 GCA_043767785.1 Zavarzinella sp.
GTCAAGGCTAAGCTCGAATGATAGAAACTTGAGCGTGCATCGCCGGGGACATCCGCAAGGTGGCCGAGCGGGAGGTGCCGGAACACGACGTACTGCCGGCCGGCTTCCCGTGCCAGCCATTCTCCATCGCCGGCGTGTCCAAGAAGAATGCCCTCGGTCGTCCGCACGGATTCGCGTGTGAGGCGCAAGGCACGCTCTTTTTCGACGTGGCGCGAATAATTGCTCATCATCGCCCGAAGGCGTTTCTACTGGAAAACGTCAAGAACCTTATCAGCCACGACAAGGGCAATACCTTTCGAGTCATCAAAGACACGCTGACCAGCGAACTCGGCTACAACGTCCAGCACCGCGTGATCGACGCCAAGCCCTTCGTGCCGCAACACCGCGAGCGTATCTTTCTCGTCGGGTACCGCGAGGATACGGCGTTCGACTTCGCCAACCTCCCGATCCCGCCCAAGGCGACATGGCCGAAGCTGAAGAGCATCCTCCATCCCGAGGACGGGACCGAGCCGGAGGAGCTGCCGTTCACCCAAGGGCCGAAGGCGGCGGTGTCGCCGAAGTACACGCTGACCGATCACCTTTGGAATTATCTGCAACGGTACGCCGAAAAGCACCGCGCCAAGGGGAACGGGTTCGGGTTCAACATGGTCGCGGGCGAGGACACCTCACGAACTCTCTCCGCCCGTTACTACAAGGACGGGTCGGAAATCCTCGTGTCGCAAGGCCCGAATCGCACCCCGCGCCGACTCACGCCGCGCGAATGCGCGCGGCTGATGGGATTCGACCGTCCCGGCGAACTGTTCAAGATCGTGGTGGCCGACACGCCGGCTTACAAGCAGTTCGGCAATGCCGTCGTCGTGCCGGTCATCGAGGCGATTGCCGCGCTGATGACGCCGTACATCACGGCGACGACAAAGGCACAGCGGATGCAACGCAGCGTAGGGCAACAATCCGTGTTTGCGTGACGGCCCCCGCATGGACATCCTCACGCCCGAAGCGCGCGCTGGGAAAGCGTCCTTCTGGTGAACGTGGACGACGGCACGCTCGGGCGGTTGATGAAGGACGACGCCGCGATGGCGGCGCTGCTGGCGATCGAGGGCTTTCGCAACCTCAACGCCGACCTCGAGACGATCATCAACCGGTCCGAGCAGATCAAGGACGCCAAGCGCAAGATGGGCGGGGGCGAGGAGCCGAGCGCGACGGAGAAGAAAGAACTGACCGCGGCCGAGAAGGAGCGCAAAGCCCTGCGCAAGCAAATTCAGGAAAAGCTGATCAAGTTCGCGGCGCGGGTGCCGGTGTTCATGTACCTGACCGACTTCCGCGAGCAACGCTTGAAAGACGTCATCACCAAGCTGGAGCCGAAGCTGTTTAAGAAAGTGACGGGATTGACAACCGCAGATTTCGAACGGTTGGTGAGTCTGGGCGTGTTCAACAGCGCGTTGATGAACGATGCGGTGTGGAAGTTCCGCCGGTATGAGGACGCGAGCTTACGATACATGGGCGTGAGCCGCCACAAGGGGATGGACGTGGGGCTGTTTGATACGGCGTTGTCGGAAGAGGATTTTAAGGCGACGTTTGAGGGGTTGGCGGAGGAGTGATCTGCGCAACGAAACCAGAAGCGGCCACCTGCTTCTTTTCGGCGAGCGGGGGATGTCAATCCCCCGATTCTGGTCGCGAGCCTGTTCAGGGCCAAAAGAATCAGGGGGCTGACGCCCCCCGCTCGCCTGGGTTTTGGTGGGTCGATTCGCCATTTCGGCGCAAATCTTGGGCCGCTGGCGGGAAAATCTTGAAACCCGGGCGCCCGAACCTTGCCGGGGGTGACGGCAATCCTACGATGATAGCTTTCCCATTCGCCGGGCGCCGGCCAATGTTAGGTGCGACCATGAAGGTGCGATCGAGCGTTCGTCGGATGTGCGCCAAGTGCAAACTCATCCGCCGCAAGGGCGTTGTCCGCGTGATTTGTGAAGACCCCCGCCACAAGCAGCGTCAGGGTTAAGACCCAGGAGTTTCGGACCCATGCCGCGTATTCAGGGCGTTGACCTCCCGATGGACAAGCCGACCCACATTAGCCTGCGCTACCTGCGCGGCATCGGGCCGACCACGTCCTTTCAACTGTGCGCACAAGCCGGCGTGGACCCGCAGCGCCGGGCCAAGGACCTGTCGGACGACGACATCGCCCGCATCGCCACCCTGCTCGACCGCGAATATCTGGTGGAAGGCGCCTTGCGCCGCACCGAGTTCGGCAACATCGAGCGGCTCAAGCAGATTAACAGCTACCGAGGCTCCCGCCACAAGCGGAACCTCCCCGTCCGCGGGCAGCGCAGCAAGACCAACGCCCGCACCCGGAAAGGCCCCCGCAAGACGGTCGCCGGCAAGAAGGGCGTCAAGGACATGAAGTAGTCCTCCCCCGCCGGCGCTCGCCGGCGGCGTTTTCCCGACCCCGAACACTCCCGACGGACCAGCGGCGACCATGGCCAAGAGCAAGAAACGCAAGACACGGAAGAACGTCACCCGCGGGGTGGCCCACATCCAATCGACGTTCAACAACACCATCGTCACCATCACGGACGGGGCCGGGGACACCCTCTGCACCGCGTCCGGCGGGTCGGCGGGGTTCAAGGGGAGCCGCAAGAGCACCCCGTACGCCGCCCAGCGCGCCGCCGAGGCCTGCGCCGAGCGGGCCTCCAAGTTCGGCGTCAAGGAAGTCGAAGTCCGCGTCAAGGGGCCGGGCGCCGGCCGCGAGTCGGCCATCACCGCCCTGCAACAGTCCGGCCTGAACGTGAAGATGATCGAAGACGTGACCCCGCTGCCGCACAACGGCTGCCGGGCCCCCAAGAAGCGCCGCGTGTAAGCCGAGTACCGTAAACCATCCGTATTCCTCCAGCGACTGTTTAGCGAAAACATGGCTCGTTACACCGACCCCGTCTGCAAGCGTTGCCGCCGCGAGGGCATGAAGCTCTACTTGAAGGCGACCCGCTGCTACTCGCCCAAGTGCCCCATCGACCGCGACGACCGCCGCAACCCGCCGGGGATGCACGGCGCCCGCCGCTCGAAGCTCAGCGAGTACGGCGTCCGCCTCCGCGAGAAGCAGAAGCTCAAGTGGTTCTACGGCGTCCTCGAACGCCAGTTCCGCCGGTACTTCGAGCTGGCCTCGAAGTCCCCCGAGAACACCGGGGCCGTCCTGCTCTCCATCCTGGAGCGCCGGCTGGACAACGTCATCCACCGCCTCGGGTTCGCCCCGTCGCGCAACAGCGCCCGCCAGTTGGTGAACGCCGGCCACGTGATGGTCAACGGCAAGGCCACGGACATCCCCAGCATGCTGATGAAGCCGGGCGACATCGTGAAGGTGAAGAGCCGGGAAAAGAGCCTGCGGCTGGCCCGGGCCATCAAGCCGGAGTCGGCCGAGCGCGTGCCGGACTTCCTCGAAATCATCCCCGGCGAAATCCCCGAGGGCCGGCTGACCCGCTTGCCCGACCGCGGGGACATCGACCCCCGCATCAGCGACATCCGCGAGCAGTTGATCATCGAAATCGCCGCCCGCTAACCGCCGAGACACCGGCCGACCTCACGCTCGGAATGAAGACTCGGGACGGCGACCCAAGCGGCTTTCACCCCGTTTGGCCGCCCCCCAAGGCGTCATTCCGATTTGTTCTTCCCCAGCCGAAGGGCACCATCCAAGCGTATCAAGTGGCGTAACCTCGAACTCCCCAACCGCGTCACCACCGACCGCGGCCTCTCGGAGACCTACGGCAAGTTCCACGCCGAGCCGTTCGAGAAGGGCTTCGGCATCACCATCGGCAACAGCCTGCGCCGCGTGCTGCTCTCCAGCCTCGAAGGCAGCGGCGTGACCCGCGTGAAGATCCAAGGGGTCCAGCACGAAATCTCCACGATCCCCGGCGTCGTCGAGGACGTGACGGACATCGTCCTGAACATCAAGTCCCTGGTCGTGAAGAACAACTCGGACAGCCCGAAGGTCATCCGCATCGACCGCCACCAGAAGGGCGTGGTCAAGGCGGCCGACATCCAGCACGACGCGGACATCCAGGTCATCAACCCCGAACACATCATCGCCACGCTGACGGACGACGTGCCGTTCGTCGTGGAGATGCACGTCGAGAACGGGCGCGGCTACAAGTCCGCGGACGAGAACGCCGGCCGCGACCGCGAGATCGGCATCATCCCCGTGGACACGAGCTTCTCGCCCGTCGTCCGCGTGAAGTACGAGATCGAAGAGACCCGCGTCGGCCAGAAGACCAACTACGACCGGCTGTCGCTGGAAGTGTGGACCAACGGCACGACCACGCCGCAGATGGCCGTCGTCGAGGCCGCCAAGATCCTGCGCAAGCACCTGAACCCGTTCGTGCAGTACACCGAGCCGGGCGCGGAACTGCCGATCGACGACCGCTTCGAGGCCGGCCCGAGCGCCCGCGAGTCGTCGGACGCCGACCTGGAACGCAAGCTCAACATGAGCCTCGCGGAACTGGAACTGTCCGTCCGGGCCACGAACTGCCTGGAGTCGGAAAACATCTCGACCGTCCGCGACCTCGTGTCGCGGGCCGAAGACGAGCTGTTGGAAGTCCGCAACTTCGGCGAGACGACGCTCAAGGAAGTCCGGGCCAAGTTGGCCGAGCACAACCTCGCCCTCGGCATGCGGCTGCCGGCCCAGCGCCGCGCGTAAGTTTTTTTCACCGTGGCCGGGCGAGCGGGTCAGGATTGACCCCCGTACCACCGGCCGACACTTGGAAGGTTTTTTAAGCCATGCGCCACCAGAAGAAGGGCCGTAAACTCGGCCGCAACTCGACCCACCGCAAGGCCATGTTCCGCAACATGGTCATGAGCCTGGTCTCCCACGAGCGGATCAAGACGACCACCCCGAAGGCCAAGGAACTCCGCCCGATCATCGAGCGGTACATCACCCTGGCCAAGCGGGCCTTGGCCACCGGGGACCGCCTGAAGATTCTCCACGCCCGCCGCCTCGTGATGGCCCGCCTCGGCCCGGTCGCCAAGGTGGACATCGTGGACGGCAAAGGCGACCCCATCGGCGACGAGAACGTCACCGAGAAGCTGTTCAACGTCCTGGCCCCGCGCTACAAGGACCGGGCCGGCGGCTACACCCGCATCATGAAGTCGAGCGAACGCCGCTTGGGTGACGCCGGCGAGACGGCCTACATCGAACTGCTCAAGGAAGGCGAGACGAAGGTCGTCGCCAAGAAGGCCGACGACAAGCCGAACCCGGTCCCGCCGGCCGCCGTCGCCGCCCCCGCCCCGCTGGCCCCGGCCCCCGCGCCGGAAACGCCGCCGCAGAGCTGAGTAGGTTTGGGGAGTAATGAAACGCGAAAGGCCGCCCCGAGAGGGGCGGCCTTTTTTGGTATGATGAGTCATTGGTTGACGGATTTGGGAGAAGGCGATGAACCAGCAGCATGTGAAGATCAAGGACACGCCACATTACACCATCTCCGCCGCCGCGCTGGCCGATTGGTTGGACGCTCAGCCGGAGAAGTGGTGGTCAGTTGACGGTGAGCCGCATTTGATGAGTGTCGTCGATTTTCCGTGTCCGAGCGACGAGTTGTCGCCGCCGCTGCGAAAAATCGGCAAGTCGATGTTGATCCACGACTTTCACCCGGACGCCGCGGCCCGCGGCGAGCCGATCCCAACCGACCAGTTATACCGGCTCGGGGACACCCGCAATCGGTCGAAACGGCCTTACTACGCGATGTCTTGGGAAGACGACGACGAGACATGGCTTTTGATTGAAGACCGACCGCTGATCGGTTAACCGAACGGATGTGGTCATCTCTTAGTTTTAGTCGGCGGAGGGATTCGTCTTGGCGCGGCAGCCCACCAATCTGCACCAGAGAGTGCGGGAAGTTCTCCGACACGTTACCCCGCTCTCCCTACAGGCGGACAGCCCCATACGGCACTTTGAGAGTTCGGTCAACGTCGGGTCGTCGCTGTTGAAGTACATCGACGATCACATCGACCCGGCCGACGTGTACGGGGCCGTGTACGAGGGGCACCTCGGCCATCTCCGGCGGATGATCTTGGCGGAAATGATCGAGTCATTTGAGCAGTATCTGAAAGAACTGGCCGCCTTGTGCGTGGACACCTTGGCCCCGTATGCCACCGATGACCGATTCGATGATTTTCTCCCCAAGCGGGGCGGGACGATTGCCGCGTTCGTACACGCCTCTTCCATCGGCAAAGCGCTTTGCGAGTCGGATACTTGGCTCAGCAACACGTCAATCAATGATCGAATTGCGTCCCTGTTGAAAGAGCCGTACGGCGACAATTGGCAACTGCTTTTCCCCGGCCCCACGCGGCAACCGATCGGTGAACGAGAGCGGGCCGCCACGCTCGCCGTTCTCTGGCAAATCCGGCACAACTTGGCCCACAACGTCGGCGTACTCACGCACTCCGACTCTATGAAATTTCGCCTATTGAGTGGGTTGCAAGTTCCGACCGACTGCCGATTATCGCCGACGACGGAAGACCTCCGTTTCACCAAGCGATTTTTAACGGAGACGGCAGTCAGGACGAACGACCGCGTCGGCAACCGTTTGGCCGAATTAATGACAACTTTCCATTTGGCTGATCCCGCCTTGTTTGACGCTCAAGCAACGGCTGACCTACTGTCGAACCGATTCAAATTCCCACTTGCGGTAGACGGGTGTACGGGAACGCCGTGAGGCGGCGGCCGGGTATGTGACCGACAGCCGCCTCACGGCGTTCATCAAATTCATCCCTGTTACCGCATCCCCGTCACGGTTTCGATGGTCCGCTCGTCCTTGATGAAGAAGTCGTTCCAGTTGCCGTAGCTGGCGGCGGTGCCTTCGAGGTCGTACTCGGCGCTGACCAAGTCGCCGATGTAGGCTTGCAGTTCGCGGCTGGCGAAGGCGTTGGCCCGGTGGGTGGCGAGTTCGCTGGCGAAGTTCAGCAGGTCGTACACCCGGCACCGCACCGGCAGCGTCCGCTGCTTCTTGACGCTCAGCACGTCCGAGCTGGTCAAACCGTACAGGCGGCTCACGTCGCCGGTCATGCGGTGGAAGGCGTGCATCACCGGGGTGTCGTCGGACAGCACGTCCACGCCGGAGCCGCCGGTTAGACTCAGGTTATTGGTGAGCTGCATCTTGGCGGTGATCTTGTACAGTTGGTTGGCCTCGTTGACCGACGCCCACGACTTGGACGCGGCTTCGAAGCGCTGGTGCAGGGCCGAGAAGCCCTCTTCGTTGTTGAACCCTTCGACGGCCCGCTCCAGGGCGAAGCCGGCGCCCTTGGTCCCCTTGCCGCAGTTCAGCTCGCTGCGGAACACCGGCGTCATGGCGACGGCCCCGTTGGTGCAGATCAGCCGCATCATGGCGAGGTAGACCGCCGGGCGGCCGAAGCCGTCGATGGGGGTGTCGATCACGTACTTGCTGCGGAAGTCGTCCCCGGCGATTTGTACCGGCACGTCGTGCCGCAACTTGTGCGTGCTGCTGACGACGCCGTTCGTGTACTTGTCCCCCTCGGCCCCGTGGCGGGTCAGCAAGTCCTTGAGTTCCTTGTAGTTGATGACGGCCGAGTTCGGCGACGTGACGGCCAGCAACTGGTCGGCCTTGCCGGTGCGGTCCACGCAGTAGCGGATCGTGTCGTCCGGGGACTTCTCGCTGATCCGGTTGAAGACTTCCGCGTGGCTAAAATACTTAAAGATGTTCGGCGTGAACCCGAACCGCACTTGCAAACTGGTCCAGAAGCGGTTGGTCGTCTTCAACTCCTCGCCGTACAGGCCGATGGACTTCACCGCCTGCTTGTTGGCGACGGTCGTCTCGGTGTTCAGCCGCAGGTCCTTGAGCCGGGCCGTGCCGTAGTCGAATTTCAGGGCCACCATGTGCGGATTCTCCTCGGGGGCCGCTGCTTTCGCGGCCGGTTTTCGGGAATAGTTTTGGGAACAGGGAGTGTCTCAGATCAACGAAGGTTCATTGCGGCGCCGGCGGCGGGCGAGGGCCTGCCGCTTCTTCACGAACTCGGGCAACTCGACGCGCTGGGCCGCCAGAGCCTTTAACACGTTTTGGCTCACCTGCTCAATCATCGGGTTGAGGGTGAGGGACTTCCATGAGCCGGCCTCCCAGGCGTACTGGGCGAGGGCTTCGGCCGTGCGGGTGAACGGCCACGGGCTTTGTTGACATTGGACGATTTGCTTGACCGGCAACGCGGCGAACTTCCGCAAGGCCCGGCCGCACATCTGCACGGTGACCGCCTTCGTGGACGGCCGGCAGAACACCGTTTTCAGGGACGGGCAGTCGAACCCCTCGGCCAGCACCATGCAGTTGATGAGCAGGTCGCAATCGCCGGCCTCGAAGGCGGCGAGTTGGGCGTCCCGGTCGCTCGCCCCGGTGACGACTTCCGACCGCACGCCCGCGGCGTCCAACAGCCGGTGCAATTCCTCGCACTGTCCGATGGTATGAAAGTAGACGATCGACTTGCCCCACTTGGCCCGGTCGCCCAAGTACAGGTCGGCGACGGCCTTTGGCGACATCTGCGGGATCGTGAAGTGGTCGAACTTGCTGAGGAAGCCTTCGTGGATCAGTTGGCGGATGCCGGCGTCGCGGATGACTTTGTCGAAGCACAGCTTCATCTTGTCGGCCCGGAAGGGCGTGGCCGACAGGCCGAGGATGTACTTCGGCCGGATGACGCTGTGCAGGTGGGCCATGCTGTTGGCCGCGTCGTGCTGGGCCTCGTCCACCACCAGCAAATCAAGATTCTTTGGCGGGTCTTTCTCGAACATGGAGATGAACTCGACGTTCACCGTCATGCCGCGTTCGTCGATCTCTTCGGCCGTCTGCGTCAGCAAGTTTCGCCGCATGGCGATCCAGCCGACCTTCAGGCCCATTTGCTTTTGCAGCCCCCACGCGCTCATCAGCCCCATGACGGTCTTGCCGCTGCCGGTCGGGCTTTCGATGAGGACCGACCGCATCTTCTTGGCGAGGAACATGTCCCACACCTTCTCGACGATGCGCGTCTGGTACGGCCGCGGCTCGATGTGTGTTCCAGCGATCAGGTCAGTGACGCGGAGCATGATTAACCGTCCCTCGTCCGTGGGTTTGCTGGGGGGTTTCTGATGGGGGTGATTTTCCCATCGGGCGGCGAAAAATGCCATGTCGGTAGCGACAGAAATTTTGCCGGAAATGTTCGGGGGTGGGAACGGTGATCGCGCTCGCCGCGAAAGGCAACCTAACCCCCCGGCCCCCTTCCCGAGGACGGGAAGGGGGA
>JAYUGD010001011.1:0-3351 GCA_043767785.1 Zavarzinella sp.
GAAACTCTTCTCGGCTTTCTCGTTGGCTCTTTGCGGGCTTTGCGTGTAACTCTTCTCCTCACCCGCCCGCCTTTTTCACCTTGTACCCCAGTCGTTCCAACTCTTGGCACACGCGGTCGCGGTTGTCGCCCTGAATCTCAATCCGGCCGTCTTTCACCGTTCCGCCGGTGCCGCACTTTTGCTTGAGCGTGGCGGCCAGTTCTTTCAACTCTTCTTCTTTCATCGGCAAGTCGAAGATCGTCGTCACTCCCTTGCCCTTGCGGCCGGCGGTCTCGCGGCCCACTTTGGCCGTCAAGGCTTTTTTGGGGGCTTCCTTCACCGGCTTCGCCTCTGGTTCCGGCACGGGGAGGCGGCCCTCCGGGCGAATGCCGCCGGTGATGAGCCGGGTAACGAGGTTCATTACCTCGCGGTCGATTTCCGGCAGGGCGACCAAGTCGTCTTCGACGTACCAATACTCCATCTTATCGGCCCACGCGGGCCAGCGTTCGGCCATCAGCGGTTGGTGTTCGTCCTTCCGCAGGGCCACGACTTTGTCGGCCGCCGCGAATAGTTCTTGCGTCACGGCCACCGGCATTCGGGTCGTCGCCTCACCCGCCTTGATGCCGCGCATTTCGAGGCCCCGGATGGTGACGCGGGAGACGGGGCCGTGGTTGTTGGCGCCGCGTTCGAGGGCCAGCCCGGCCGAGGTCGCGCGCCACGGCAGGCCCATCTTCTCGGCGGTCGCGTTGAAGACGATCTCCGCGAACCGACTGCGGTAATAGTTGCCCGTGCAGAGGAACAGCACGGTCTTGGCGGGGCGCGCGGCGGCCATTACTTGGCGATCTCCTGGGCCATTTCCTTCACCCGTTTGAGGTCCAGTTTGCCGCTGCCCAACAACGGCAATTCGGGGACGGAATAAAACTCGCGGTCGCCGGGAATCCACAGGTTGGGCAGGCCGCGCTTGCCGAGCTTATCCGTCAATTCTTTCACGGGCATGCTCATCGTCGGCAAGTGGAGCACGATCAGCCGTTCCCCTTTGCGGTCGTCCGGCACGGCGGTAACGGCCAGCACCCGGTCGTTTGTCTCCAACACGGCGTGCAGGTCTTCTTCGACCTTTTCCAGGGGGACCATCTCGCCGCCGATCTTGGCGAACCGGGACAGCCGGCCGGTGATGGTAATGAAGCCGTCCTGGTCGATGGTGGCCACGTCCCCGGTGGTGTACCAGCCGTCGTGAATGACCTTGGCGGTCAGGTCCGGCTTGCCGAGGTAGCCGAGCATCACGTTCGGCCCCTTCACCTGCAACATGCCATTAGCCCCGCCGGGGATGGCCGTCAGCGTGTCCGGGTCCACGGTGCGGGCGGCCACGCCGGGGATGGGGTGGCCGATGGTCCCCATCTTGTTGCGGATTTGCTTGAGGCCGTTCACGTCCGCGTCCGCCACGTTGGCGCACACGACGGGGGAGAGTTCCGTGCAGCCGTACCCCTCCATGGGCAGAACGCCGAACTTCTGCTCGAACTCGCGGGCGAGGGCCGGCGGCAGTTTCTCGGCCCCGCACAGGATGATGCGCACGGTCTTGAAGTCGTCCGGCTCGCACCGGCGCAGGTAGAAGCGCATGAACGTGGCCGTGCTGAGGAAGCCCATGCACTTAAACTTTTTGATGAACTCCCCGATCTCCTTGGCCTGCCGCGGGTCCGGGAAATACACGACCGACCCGACGACGTGCATCGGCAGCCACAGCAGCACGGTGTACCCGAAACTGTGGAAGAACGGCAGCACGCCCATGAGGCGGTCGCCGGGGACGAGGCCCAAGTGTTCGATCGACCCGACCGAGTTGCTGGCGACGTTGCGGTGCGAGAGCATCACGCCTTTCGGCTCGCCGGTGCTGCCGCTGGAAAAGATGATCGTGAGCAGGTCGTCCAGCTTATGGCCGCCGAGCCGCAGCACGAGCCGTTCCAAGACCCAGCCCGGCAGAAGCACGACCGTCAACAGCGTCCGAATCTGCTGCCACTTGGTGATACCGCGGGGGGCTTCTTCCAAATGGATGAGGGTGACGCCCTCCACGTCCAGCGGCACTCGTGAAAGGAACTTCTTGGACGTGATGACGGTCTTCATCCCCGTCTGCCTTACGGCCGACCGGACCGCGTCCATCCCCATCGTGTAGTTGAGGTTCACGGCCGTCCGGCCGTGGAACGCTAGGGCGATGTTGGCCAAGGCGCTGCCGACGCTGGTGGGGAGCCAGAGGCCGACGTTCTTCTCGGCCCCGATCCGCGGCTTGAGCCAGCGGGCCATGCAGATGGCCCCGACGAGGGCCTTGAGGTAGCTGATCTCGCGCGGGGCGGCCCCGGACACGTCCACGAAGCAGTTGCGGCGCATGTTGCGGTAGCGGGCGGCGACGCGGACGAATTGCCGGTGGACCGGCCGCAGGCTATCGCTGGCGGCGATGGCCGTTTCCGCGGAGAGCGCTTGGATGGCCAGACGCACGTCCATCGCCGCCACCGTCGGCGGCAGGGGCTTGCCGAAGGCGACGGACACGCGGTACGGGAAATGTTGCGGCCACTTCCAGAACACCTTATTTCCGGACCAACTGAACAGGCTCCCCCAGAGTTGGAACAGGCACACGGGGATGACGGGGACGGGGTTCTTGGTCTGCTTCAGCACCCGCTCGAAGCCCTTGCGGAACGGCAGCATGACGCCCGACCCGCGGGACAGCGAGCCTTCCGGGAAGAGGCAAATCACCTCGCCGTTGTCGAGGGCGTCCGAAATTTGCTTGAGGGATTGGACGATCTGCCGCGGCCCCCCCTCCCCGTCGATCAGGATGGAGTCCGTCACCCGCAGGAACCACCGGAACAGCGGGTTCTTGGCGAAGCCCTTGTACGCCACGAACCGGACACGCCGCGGCGACGCCGCCCACAGCAGTAACCAGTCCACATAAGTGACGTGGTTACTGAGCAACAGCGCCGGCCCCGTGCGCGGGACGTTTTCCCGGCCCGTCGCCTTGATGCGGTAGACCGTGTGCGTGATGAGCCAGAACACCGGCCGGATGGCGACGTGCGGGACGAAGTACATCGCCAACAGGTAGGCGAGGAACAGCCCGCCGAGGGCGGCGACGTCAACCCAGTCGATCATGGACGGGTCGCTGATGAAGGCCCAAATCACGGGGGGAGTCTCCGGCACAAGCGTGCCCGTGTTATACCGAAAGCCCTTGGCGGCCGGGAGCGCCCACGATTATCCGCGGAGTTTCCGATTGCGGTCCAAGTCATCGTCAATTAGAGCGGAGTTCAAGATGTCGTAGCGGGGTGATTGTTTTGGTTTTCAGCCCCAACGGGGCGCTCGGACGTAGCCAGGCCCGGGAGGGCCTGGTTCACGCGGGCA
>JAYUGD010001012.1:0-3348 GCA_043767785.1 Zavarzinella sp.
GCCCCTCGGCCGGGTCGAACGCCAACTCGTCGTAGCTCATGGGCTTCCGCCGCCCGTTGCCGGGCGGGAACAGATACCCCAGCGTCATCCACCGTTGAACGGTGGGGGCGTAAACAAGCGCCGCCGGCCGCGTCGGCCCCATCACGGCCTTGTCGTGCTTCACCCACGCCGCCGGCGCTTTTTCGTCGGCGTGCGCCCGGTCGCGGACGGGCAACGCCGGCCCGAGCAGGGCGAGGGACAAGGCGGTATAGAACCGTGTTGGCGTGTTCATGCTTTCCCCAGAGTACGGCTTTCGGTCCCGCGGCCATGCCTCGTTATATGGGGTGGGAGGCGACTTCCATCTGTGGCGATTAATCACCGGGCCGCCGGCGACGAAATCCTCAAAGTGCGCACATTTTCTCGCCTCCCATTGACCTTTCGAGTCCGACCAACGATCTTGGCATGGACATATCTCGCGCAAGGTTGCTGCGGACGAGCCGACTCCTCTTCTCTCAAAGAGGCTCCGACGTGGATCCGGAATTCGTTAACGTGCTGATTTTCGACGTGGGGGGCCAGCGTCATGGGGTGCCTGCGGCCGATGTGCGGGAATTGCTCCCCGCGTTGACCGTCACGCCGTTGCCCGACGCGGCGGCCGGCGTCGAAGGCGTCATTAACCTGCGCGGGATGATCGTGCCCGTCCTGAGCGTCCGCCACCGCTTCGGGCTGCCGGCCCGTGACGTCGCCCTGTCAGACCATTTCATTGTCATTCACCACCGCGACACGTTGACCGCGTTGCACGTCGATCAGGCCGTGGAGTTGGCTCGACTGGACGCCGCCGCGATTGCCGAAGTCAATACCGAACCGTCGGAACACGTGACAGGCGCCGGGGAGCTCAGGGAAAAGCGGCCACGGGTAGCGAAGTACTGCGGGGGAATGGTGTTGCTGCATCCGGCCCACGACCTCGTGGCTTCGGTCGCTGTCCGCACACTGGCCGGGCGCTCGGCGCCGGACGCCGGCGGGGAGGAATCTCCATGAAGACGTGGACCGAATCCGGCTTCGAGACAGTGGCCGCCGTGGTCAGCAGGCGCACCGGCCTGTCGTTCGACAAACGGCAAGAGAGCGCGGAGGTGGGGATGCGCCGGGCAATGGCCCGGGCGCGGGTCCGCGACCCGCGGCAATACGCCGACCGGGTCGCCGCGGACGAAGAAGCGTTCGATGACCTGCTGACCGAACTGACCGTGGGCGAGACCTACTTTTTCCGCGAACCCGGCCATTTCCAGTTCATCCGCCAGCGGATCATCCCGGAAATTCGGGCGGGGCGGGGCGACCGCCATGTGATGCGTGTCTGGAGCGCGGCGTGCGCCTCGGGCGAGGAGGCGTATTCACTGGCCATCCTCTTCGAGCAACTCGGGTTGGCGGAAGAGACAAGCCTTGTGGGCTCCGACATCTCGCGCGTGGCCTTGGCGAAGGCGCGGCGGGCCTTGTACTCGGAGTGGTCGCTGCGCGGGGACGGCGCGGCGGACGCCCGCCCGTTCTTGACGCCGGCGGGGAAAAATTATCAACTCGCGGAGCGCGTCCGCAGTCGCGTCCGGTTTGTCGCGCTGAATTTGGCGCTGGACGTTTTTCCCTCATTCGCCGCCGGCATATGGGGAATGGATTTGATTCTGTGCCGTAACGTCCTCATCTATTTCGACAAGGAAACGGTCCGGCGGACGGCCCAGCGGCTCTATCATTCGATGGCGGACGGGGGCTGGCTCGTCACGGCGTCCTCCGACCCCCCGCTGTGGGATTTCGCGCCGTTCGAAGTCGTCGCCGGGTCGGACGGCTTGTTTTACCGCAAGCCCGGCGGCGTCTCTTTTCAGGCTCCCGTGCCCGGCGGGGCGCCCGTGGAATCGTCCGCGGCAGGACCGTCCGATACGGGGGCCGTCACCGGCGATTCTCCGGCCGAATTCAGCAGTCACGTCGGCGATTCTTGGGGGCCATTGCCCCAAGATCGTCCTGTGGCGGCGTCGGCGTCCGAGGCGGTCGATGCGGCGGTTCATCGCGTGCGCGCGTTGGCGAATCACGATCCCCCGTCAGCCGCCGAGGCATGTGTGCAGGCGATTGGCCGGCACCCGTTGTCGGTCGAACTGCATTACCTTCACGCCGTGCTGCTTTTGGACGGGGATCGCACCGAAGACGCGGCCCAAGCGATGCGCCGCGTGATCTATTTGGACCGGACATCGGCGGTCGCCCATTTCACGCTGGGCGCCATCCTGCGCCGGCGCGGCGACGTGCCGGGCGCGTGCCGCGCGTACCGCAACGCCCGCGACTTGTGCGCGGCGCGGCCGGCCGACGAGCCGGTCCCCATGGCCGACGGCGAACCCGCCGGCCGCCTGGCCGAGGCCGCCGCCGCCGAACTGGCGATCCTCAATTGGAAGGAGGGCGGAGCGTGATGCCCCCCGCAAAGAAGACCGTCGCCGCGGTTGACTGGGAGAGGGCGAAAGACCGCCTCAGTCAAGCCGCCCTCGCGGCCGAGGAGGCGAAGCGGGCGAGTCCGCAGCGCGTCCGTGCCGTCCTCGCCGCGCGCGCCATCGCCATCGCCCGCGTCCCGGACGAAGCGCCCGCGGCCGGCGCCCTGCTCGAAATCATGCGCTTCCGTTTGGGCAATGAACAATACGCCCTGGAAACCTCATATCTCCGCGAGGTTCTGCGGCCGAAGGAGATCACGCCGCTGCCGGGGGCGCCCGCGTTCTTGGCGGGCGTCGCCAACCTGCGCGGGCAAATCTTGGCGGTGCTCGACCTCCGGCCTTTTTTCGGCATCGCGGCCGGCGCCGTGACGGAGCTTACCCGCGTGATCGTCCTCGGGCGAGAGCGGATCGAATTCGGCCTGCTGACGGACGCCGTCCACGAGGTGGCGCTCCTGCGGGCCGACGAACTGAGGGAACCGCCCGGCTCGGTGTCGGGGATCGCGGCCGATTACGTCCGCGGCGTGACGGCCGACGCCTTGATTCTGCTGGACGGGGCCGCGTTGCTTAAAGACCCCCGCCTGTTCATCGACCTGAGTGAAGACGGAGTGCCCGGCCTTGCGGGGGGGAAATCATGACCATCGGGAAAAAAATCGGGACGAGTTGCGCGCTGACGCTCCTGGTCTTTCTGGTCGTCGGCACGCTGTCCCTGTTGAGCACCGTGCAACTGTTGCAGACCAACCGCCAAGTCACGCACACGCACGCGATTCTGGACGACGTTCAAAAACTGTTCTCGCTCGTTCGTGGAGTGGAAAGCGGCCAGCGGAGTTTCCTCCTGACGGAGGACCCCGAATACCTGCAACCCTACCACGCCGCCCTCGAGGAGGTGAAGGCGACGCAGGACCACCTGCGGCCCCTGATC
>JAYUGD010001013.1:0-3344 GCA_043767785.1 Zavarzinella sp.
GCCTTTGCGGCGAGCCTGTCCCAAAGACAACCTCATCCCCCGGCCCCCTCTCCGCGGCGGAGAGGGGGCGCAAGCAATACGATGGATCGACTCACGGACGAAGAAGGAGTCTTCGCATGCGATACTCGCGATTTTCCGCTCGGCGCTTCCTGGCCGGCCTGATAGCCCTGAGCGGGATGACCGCCGGGTGCATGACCACGAAGCCGGAAGCCAAGCTGCCGGCGAATCCGGTTCAACAGGCGTCGGCGACCGAGGCGCAAGTCGTCCCGCCGGGCGGTTCGGTGGCGGTTCAGCCGAATCGGAAGACCGACAAGCCGGCGGACTTGCCGGCCCCGAAGCCCGCGCCGGTCGTCGCGAACGTGGCCCCGGCGAAGCCCGGCGAGGCGGCCCGGCTGACGGCGGCGTTCAACAACAAGGTGATCTACGCTCCGGACCCGACCCGCGGCGGCGCGCTAATGCCCGGCATGCTCGGCCGGCTGTACATCTTCAGCACGGACGAGGGCGTCCCCATCGCCCCGCCCGGCGAACTGCTCGTGGACCTGTTCGACAACTCCCCGGCGGCCAACGGCGGCCAGCCGAAACTCTTGGAAGTCTGGCACATTGACGCGGCGTCGTTCGCCAAGTTCCGGAAGCGAGACATTATTGGAGAGGGGTACTCGCTTTTCCTGCCGTGGAGCACGTACCACATCGACATCAAGCAGGTGAACATGGTCGTCCGCTTCACCGGGGCCGACGGCCGCGTGCTGCTCTCGCCGCCGGAGGGCTTGGCGATTGACCACGCGGCGACCCTGCAGCGGGCCGCGGAAAAGATCGGCGTCTCCATGGGCGACGGCGGTCAAGGCAAGCCGAAAGAATTGCCGGCGACGATCAAGTAGGTCGTGGACTTCTCACTCGGGCGAGAAGGGCTTGTCACGCCTTCGCCATCCGCTTCCGCAGGAAGGCCAACACCATCACTTCCTCGTCGGTGAGGGCGTCGAACTCCTTTCGGAAGGTCTCGTTGATTTCGTCTCGGATGAGTCCGGTGAAGTCGTCGTCCAAGTAGGCGGTCAGGACGACGGGGTGAACGTAGCTCTTGCGGCAGACGGCCGGGGTGTTGCCGAGGCGGCTGGCGACGTGCTTCAAGTAGTCATTCACGTCGGCCGAGGTCACGCGGCGGTCCGTGACGGAAAGGTTCCACTTCTTGCCCGACTTGCCGGTGAACTGGAACGAGATTTTGGCGCCCGTCACGTCCACGTGCTTGTGCTTCAACGTGGTAAGGCCGTAGGACCGATTTTCCCGGGCGTACTCGGCGTTTCCGACGCGGATGAGCGTCTTCTCCAAGAGGGCGACGACGGCCGCCACCGCCTTCTCCCGCGGCAAGCCGGGCCGCTTCAAGTCGAGTTCCACCCGCGCGCGGATGGCCGGCAGCGTGGTCCCGAATTTCAGGATGTGGTCAAACTTGTCCGCGTCCCGCTCCGCGCGCCACTTCGGGTGGTAGCGGTACTGCTTGCGCCCCTTGGCGTCGAACCCCGTCGCCTGGATGTGCCCGTTGGCCTGCGGGCAGATCCATACCCGCTCGTAGGCAGGGGGAATCCCAATGGCCTTGATGCGGGCCACCTCGGCCGCGTCCCCAATCCGCTTTCCCGCCGTGTCGAAATACACGAACCCTTTGCCGCTCTTTTTACGGCCGTACCCCGACTTGGCGTCCGTGACATATCGCAGGCTGGGGGGACAATCGACGTTGGCGGGGGAACCCATCAGACAACGCGGCATTCGAGGGAGCGCCGAGGAATTAGGCAAAGAGCGTGCCGCGGTACGTCTGTCTGGGCGAGCCATGAGCGTGAGCGATTGAAGACTCTCGCTGAAAGGCGTCACCCGTTTGGGCAGCGATAGCCCGCGGCGCGAGCAAGGGTCAGCGATGTCCCGTCGGCGGTGACTCCCCATTCCGCAGCCCGCAACGCGCGGATGGGATGTCGCTGATCGTTGGATGTCACTGTCTCTTGCTCGCGCCGCGGGCTATAACTGCCCACGAGGATGGGCTTGACTCGGGAGAGACTCCAATCACTCACGCGCATGGCTCGCCAAGACAATGTCAACTCACTTCGACGATGTCGTCGTCCCGTTCGCGAATTTGAACAACTGCGTCTCGGTTCGCAAATACAACGCCCCGTCGGCACCGGCAAAAGTGGCGAAGGTCTTTTCCTTCATCTCGAACTCGCCGAGCTTGTCGAACTTGCGGCCGGCGGCCAAGAGGGTGCCGGTGCCGGTTTCGCTCGTCGCGTAGATTTTGCCGTCGGCGTACAGCATGGACGCGGAGTATTCGCCCTTGATTCGCTCCGAGTACGCCTGTTTGCCGGTCTTGGCGTCAAGGCAGGTGAACAGTCCCTTGTCGGCCAACAGATACAACTCGGCGCCCACCAGCAGCATCGACGGCGTGTTCGGGCCGACCTTATTCACGGACCACGCGGCGTTGGTCTTCGTCACGTCCCCGGAGCCGTCCAACTTGACGGCGTGGACCACGGGGGAGTCGTAGCCGGTGCTGATGTACACGAGGCCGTTCCCCACGATCGGGCGGGGGATGACCGAATAACCCGTGTACTTGCTGCGCCACACTTCGGCGCCGTCGGCCGGGTCGAGGGCCATCAGCACGTCGCTGCCGGCGCTGAGGATGAGCTTCTTGCCGTTCTGCTCGTAGGGTTGCGGCGTGGAGAAGGAGAACGGCCGCGGGGCGTTGTTGCCGCGCGGCGTTTCCCACGCCGGCTTGCCGGACTTGCGGTCGAGGGCGACCACCGCTTGCTTGTCCGTTGCATCCGCGCTGAACACCAGCAAGTCGCCCACGATGATCGGCGACCCGCCGCCGCCGTGGACCGGCTTCGAATAGATGCCGCCGCGGGTCCACAAGATTTTGCCGGCGAAGTCCAGCGCGGCCGTCCCGCTGTAGCCGAAGTGGACGTACACCGTCTCCCCATCCGTCACCGGCGTCGGGCTGGCGTGGCTGTTCTTGCCGTGCATCTTCGCGGTCGTTGTCGGCTGCTTCAACACTTCGACGTTCCACTCAACCTTGCCGGTGACCGCGTCCAAGGAGACGGCCCGCAGCGACTGGTCGCCGTTCTCGGCCGGCACCGCCGTCGTCAGGAAGACTTTCCCCTTGGAGATGACCGGCGACGACCACCCCTTGCCGGGGATCGGAGTTCTCCACGCCACGTTCTTGTCCGGCCCCCATTCGGTCGGGAGTTTTGGGCCGGCGTAGTGACCGTCCCCGTTGGGGCCGAGAAATTGGGGCCAATCGCCGGCGGCCAACGGGGCGACGGCCGCCAAAAGGACTGCAAGCGCTAGAGACTTCATCGAGGAGGTTCCATGTTTCG
>JAYUGD010001014.1:0-3344 GCA_043767785.1 Zavarzinella sp.
ATCCGTCCGCCCCAGGTTCTCCAGCGCATCGCGCATGGCCCCGGCGGTGGCGAACCGGGCGGCCGGCTCGCGGGAGATGGCCTTGCTCAGGATGGCGGCGAGGTCGTCGTCCAAGTCCGGGTTGATGTCCTTCGGGGACCGCGGCGGGACGTTCAGGTGCCGGCGCAGGGTCTCCTCGGACGTCATTGCCCGCTCCCACGGCATTTGGCCGGTGAAGATTTCGTAGGCGGTCACGCCGAGGGCGAAGATGTCCACGCGGTGGTCGGTGGACTGGCGCTTGATGATCTCGGGGGCCAGGTAGTCGGCCGTGCCGGTGCGGTTGCCGGGCTTGGTGTAGTCCGGCGTGTACGGGACGGTGAGGCCGAAGTCGATCAGCTTGATGACGCCGTCCTTCGTGACCATGATGTTCCGCGGGCACAGGTCGCGGTGGATGTACTTCTGCGCGTGCAGGTAGTCGATGGCCTTGCAGAGCTGGATCAGCAGGCTGACGCGGTTGCCGGTGAGTTGGGCGCTCTTCGTCTCGATCAGGAAGTTCAGGCCCATGCCGTCCACCCACTCCAGAATCAACACGGGCGCGCCATCCGGGGTCAGGCCGTGCTCGTAGGCTTGCACGCAGTTCTCGTGGCGCAGGGAGGTGGAGATTTCCCCCTCGCCCGGCTTGCTGAGGCCTTGGGAGGTGAAGCGCTCTTCGAACTTCTTGGTCTTCTCCTTGTCGAGCAGCTTGACACACACCATGCGGCCGAGCTTGTTGTCGTAGGCGTTCCACACCTTCGACATGCTGCCCTGCCCGCTCTGGTTCTTCATTTCAAAGCGCTTGGCCACGTCGATGACGAGCCGCTTGGCCCGCTTCTTGAACGCGGGCGCCGCCCTCTTGGCCGCCTTGCCGCCGAAGAAGTATTTCAACCCGTCGAAGATGCCCACGGCCTGACCTCGCTCGCCCCAGGGTTAGACGGGGGTATTGTACAGCGCGGAAAAGCCCGCGGACGGCCGTCCGCGGGCGTTCACGACTCACGCCTTCTCGCAGTAGTCCACCAGCCGGGCCAGTTCCGTCCGGAGGTCGTGGCGGTGGACGATGCGGTCCACGAAGCCGTGCTCCAGCAGGAACTCGCTGGTCTGGAAGCCTTCCGGCAGTTCGATGCGCACCGTGTTCCAGATGGTGCGGGCGCCGGCGAAGCCGATCATCGCGGCCGGCTCGGCCAGCGTGATGTCCCCCTGCAACGCCCAACTGGCGGCCACGCCCCCCATCGTCGGGTGCGTCAGGACGGCGATGTACAAGCACCCGGCCGAGTCGTGCCGGGCGATGGCCCCGGAGACTTTGGCCATCTGCATGAGGGACAATATCCCCTCTTGCATGCGCGCCCCGCCGCCGGACCCGCTGACGATGATGAGCGGCAGCCGGAGCTTGGTCGCCTCCTCGATGGCCCGCGTGAGCTTCTCGCCGACGACGGACCCCATGCTGCCGGCCATGAACTGGAAGTCCGTGATGCACAGCACGACGGGCCGGCCGCGGATGAAGCCCTTGCCCACGGTGGCGGCGTCGGTCATGCCGGTCTTGCGCTGCTCGTCTTCCAAGCGCTGGGCGTAGGGGATGCGGTCCACGAACCCGAGCGGGTCGCACGGCATAATGTTGGTGAACCACTCTTCGAAGGAGTCTTCGTCCAGGAGTTGGCGGACGCGCTCGCGGGCCGAGAGCGGCATGTGGTGGCCGCACTCGGGGCAGACGTTGAACTTCGCCTGCACGTCCTTCCGGTAGAGCGTGGCCTTGCACTTGGGGCAAGGCATCCACAGCCCTTCGGGGACGCCGCGACTCGGCCGTGTGCTCATCGGTTCCGCCACCCTCAACTCCAAATCATTTCACGCAAAGCTCGCAAAGAGGCAAAGCTCGCAAAGGGATTTTTGAATGATTGTTCAGGCTCGCACATGGTGGGCGGCCGTCAATTATTTCTGAGTCTCTTTGCGAGCTTTGCTTCCTTTGCGAGCTTTGCGTGAAACTCTTTTCTTCCGAACATTACCCGTCGATTTGGGCGAGGGACTGGAATTTCTTCCCTTCCACGTAGGCGAGGAAGGCCCCGCCGCCGGTGGACACGTGCGTCATCTTTGCGTCGTACCCGAACTGCTCGACGGCCTCCGCGGTCTCGCCGCCGCCGACGACGGTGACGGCCGCGCTCTCGGCCATCGCCTTCGCGATGCCCTTGGTCCCGGCGCTGAACGCCGGCTGCTCGAACCAGCCGACCGGGCCGTTCCAGATCACCGTGCCGGCGGCCTTGATCTTGTCCGAGAACTGCGCCAGCGTCTTCGGGCCGATGTCCACGCCCTCGTACCCGACCGGGATCGGCCCGTCGAAGACTTGCGTGGCCGTCAGGTCGTCCGACTTGGCGCACAGCCAATCGGCCGGCAGCGTGATCTTCTTGCCGACGTGCGGCAGCAGGTCCTTGGCGGCGGCCACTTCCTCGTCGGGGATGTTCATGTTGCCGACGGCGACGCCGGTGGCCTTCAGGAACGTATAAGTCATCTTGCCGCCGATCAGCAGGCTATCGACCTTCCCCAGCAGGGCGTTGATGAAGGCGATCTTGTCCGACACCTTGGCCCCGCCCATGATGGCCACGACGGGCGACTTGGGGGAAGACATCAAGCCTTCGATGATCTCGATTTCCTTCGCCACGAGCAGCCCGACGGCCCGCGGCTTGCCGGCGGCCTTCAAGTTGGCCGGGACGGCGACCATCGAGGCGTCCTTGTCGTTGTGGCACGTCCCGAAGGCGTCATTCACGTACACGTCGCCCAGGGCGGCGATGGTGGCCGCGAACTCCGCGTCGTTCTTCTGCTCGCGGGCGTCGAAGCGGACGTTCTCAAGCAGCATCACCTCGCCCGGCTTCAACGCCGCCGCCGCGGTCCGGACCTCGGGCGTCACCACGTCGCCGGGGAGTTTCTTGACGGTCGTGCCCAGCAAGTCGCCGAAGCGGGCCGCCACGGTGTCCATTTTCAGGAAGGCGTCCTTGGCCGGGTCGCCGGACGGCCGGCCCAAATGGCTCATCGCGATGACGGCCGCCCCGCGGTCGAGCAACGCCTTGACGGTCGGCAGTGCCCCGCGGATGCGGCGGTCGTTCTTGATCGCCCCGGTCTTCTTGTCCAGCGGCACGTTGAAGTCCACGCGGATGAGGACTTTCTTGCCGGCGAGGTCGGGGAGGTCGGTGATCGTGGTCTTGGCCATGTGCAATTGTTCGATGGGTAATGACACGGATCGCTTGGCGAGCGGGGGATGTCAATCCCCCGATTCTTCCTCGCCGAAACAATGCCCAATTCGCGGGACGATTTTGCGGGCGGAGAATCGGGGGATTGACATCCCC
>JAYUGD010001015.1:0-9212 GCA_043767785.1 Zavarzinella sp.
GTTCAATCTCAATGGCCGGCAGTTGCGATACCTGAGCATCAATCCACAACGTGAGAACACCATCAAACAAATTGAGTTTGTGAAAGGTGACGATCAAACGGCACCGCTGATCGTGGCAGTGACGGTGGAAGGACGCTAACTGAGCCGCTTGCGGCTTCGCTATGAGCGCGAAGCCGCAAGCGAAATCATGAGGCGTACGCTTCTTCCGCGGCGCCAACACCGGAACCCGGCGTGATCTTCACGCCAACGCCGCGTAAGCACTGCTCCAGCGCCGCAAGGACGGTGAACACCACGGCCGGTCGGCTGTTCTGACCCATGAGCCCAATACGCCAGACCTTGCCCTTGAAGTCGCCGAGGCCGCCGCCGATTTCGATGCCGAATTCGGCCAGCAGCTTTTTGCGGATCGTCAGGTCGTCCACGCCGTCCGGGATGTACACGGCGTTCAACTGTGGCAACTGGTGGCCTTCTTGGGCCGAGTAGTTCAGGCCCAAGGCGGTCAGCCCGGCTTTCAGGGCGACGTGGTTGCGCTGGTGCCGCGCCCAGCGGTTTTCCAAGCCCTCTTCCATCACGATTCGCAGGCCCTCGCGCAAGGCGTAGACCATCGAGATCGGGGCGGTGTGGTGATATGCCCGGTCGCCGCTGGTCCAATAAGTGCGGATCATCGTCAGGTCGAAGTACCAGCTCTGCACCTTCGTCTTGCGGGCGGACATCGCCGCCTCGGCCCGCGGGCCGAACGTCACCGGGGACATGCCGGGCGGGCAGCCGAGGCCCTTCTGCGAGCAGGAGAACACGGCGTCAAGTTCCCACTCGTCCACCTTCAACGGCGTGCAGGCGAACGACGTGACGGCGTCCACGATCAGCAAACAGTCGAACTCGTGGCACAACTTGCCGAGTTCCGCGATGGGCTGCAACGCGCCGGTCGAGGTCTCCGCGTGGACGATGCCCAGCGCCTTCGGCCGGACGGTCTTCAGCGTCTCGCGGATCACGTTCAGGTCGAAGACTTGGCCCCATTTCTGTTCCAGCACGGTGACTTGCGCCCCGCACCGGCCGGCCACGTCGATCATGCGCTGGCTGAAGTAGCCGGCGTAGCAGATCACCATCTTGTCGCCCGGCTCTATCAGGTTGACGACGCACGTCTCCATCCCGGCCATGCCGGTGGCGCTGACCGGAAACGTCAGCGGGTTCTTCGTCAGGAACACGTCCCGCAGGAGTTGCTGCGTTTCCTGCATCAGCTCCAGGAAGAACGGGTCGAGGTGGCCGAGCAGCGGCGTCGTCATGGCCGCCAGCACGCGCGGGTGCGCGTCGCTGGGGCCGGGGCCGAGCAGCAGGCGGGGGGGCGGGTTCAACTGGCCGGGAATGCTCATGGGAAAAGGTCCGAGGTACACGGGTCGAAATCAAGAAAGTTATGGTACGAACCGCCCCCGCCTGTTGACGCCCGCGAAAACAAAACCGTAAGGTAAGGGGGTTGCGTCCCGTCCCCGGGGGTGGAAATGGCCTTCCGCGACCAGTTTGCCGGCATCACCAAGGCGGACCAACCGCTGGCCCCGTTCACGCACCTGCGCATCGGCGGGCCGGCCGCGTTCGTCGTCACGCCGCGCACGCGCGCCGAGCTGGCCGCCGTGCTGCAAGCCTGCAAGCGCGAGAAAATCCCCGCCCGTGTCCTGGGCGAAGGCACCAACCTGCTGATCCGCGACGAGGGGGTGGCCGGGGCCGTCATCCGGCTGACCGCCCCGGAGTTCACGGCCGTGACGGTGGACGGCAAGACCGTGACCGTCGGCGGCGGGGCGAAACTGTCCCACTTGATCGACACGGCCTGCCGAGCGAACCTCGCCGGGTTTGAGACGCTGGTGGGCATTCGGGCCACGGTGGGCGGGGCCGTTCGCTGCAACGCCGGGGACCGCTCCGGCGAGATCGCGGACAACCTGGTGAAGTTGGACGTGCTGGACGAGGCCGGGCAGGCGAAGACGCGGGACCGCCGGGAAATCCGCTTCGGCCGGCAGGACAGCGACTTGGACGACCCGGTGATCCTCTCGCTGGAGTTCCGGCTGGAGACCGACCAGCCGGGGGCCATCGCCAAGCGGATGCGGCGGGCGTGGATCAACCGCCGGGCCGCGGAGCCGTTCCTGTACCAGTCGGCCGTGCGCATGTTCAAAAATCCATCCGGCCGCACCGCCGCCGAGGTGATCGAGGAAGCGGGCTTGGTCCGCGAGAAGGCCGGCAACGCCGAGGTCAGCGACCGCAACGCGAACTACCTGATCGCCCAGCCCGGCACGACCTCCGGGGACATCCTGAGCCTGTTGCACACGGTGAAGGAAAAAGTCTTCCGGCAGACCGGCGTCACCCTCGAACAGGAACTGAACGTGTGGTGAACGAGGTGCCGAACCGCTGGCCGCGAGTGCTGATGCGGGTGACGCTCGCCCTCGCGGCTGTATGCCTCGTGGTCGGCGGCCTCGTGGCCGTCGGCAACTTGGCCCGCGACGCGCTCGGCCCGGCCGACCGCTACAAGGTCGATTTCGCGGCCATCGACTGCCCGGCCCCGCCGGGGATGACGCGCGAAGACTTTTTGGCCGAGGTGCAATACACCGGGGCGTTCGGGGACGACCTCTCCGTGCTGGACCCGGCCCTGCCGGACAAGCTGCGGGCCGCCTTCGCCAAGCACCGGGCCGTCGCGGCGGTGAACAAGGTGACGATTCGGCCCCCGAAGCACATTACCGTGGACCTGACGTTTCGGCCGAAACCGGAGTGACTGCCATGCGGCGACTGTCATCGCAAACTTCCAGCCCCCCCTGCCGCAACGTCCGCCCAATAACCCGGCGAGCGGGGGGCGTCAGCCCCCTGTCCTCCCACCCACGAAGAACCGAGGAAAACAACCAACGACTTTTACCCACTCGTTCTCTCTTCTTACTTAGAGGAGTGGGTATAAGCGCGGGCGTGTTGCCGGAGCGACACGGAAGATTGTTGAGGGTGGGAGGACAGGGGGCTGACGCCCCCCGCTCGCTTTTGTTTCGGACATGCGTGCTGCTTCTGTTCATTTTCGCGTGCCCCGCCGTCGCGGCCGACGACCGCACGACGGACAAGCAACTTGAACTCACGCTCCGCGATGTCCATGACCGCGGGGCCGCCTTGCACAACGCGGGCGACCCCGGTGGATGTTACCGCATGTACCAAGGCGGTTTGCTGGTCGCCCGGCAACTGATGCTGCACCGGCCGGAGTTGCAAAAGACGATCACGGCCGGGTTGCAAGCCGCCGAAAAGCAACCGCTCATCGCCAACCGCGCCGTCGCCCTGCACGAGCTGATCGAGACTGTCCGCGGCGAAATCGCCAAGCCCGTCAAAGGGGCGGGACCGGAAAAGATCACGATCCCGCCCCGTGAGCTGAAAGTTGAGCCGAAACCCACCGCCCAAGTCGGTGAAGTGACGGACGGCATCGTCGGCCGCGTCATCTGGCAGGGAAAGCCGCTCAAAGACGTGGAAGTGACTTTTGTCTCCCCCGGTGTGCCGCTGCCGACCATCCGGCAAACCGTGTCAGGAGAGCAGGGCGTTTATTCGCTGCCGAACCTGCCACCGGGGACGTACACCGTCGTCATCAAGCCGACGCCGACGTGTGCGGTGCAGAATCTCCCCGCGCGGTACGCGACGACGGCCACGACGCCGTTGCGGGTGGAGTTGAAGGGGCAGGGGGAGAAGTTCGACTTGGTGTTGCAGTGAGGGCCGCCATACCGACGCTCTCCTATGCCCACGGACCTTCTTCCATCCCGCTGTTGGGCGAGACGATTGGGGAGAACTTCCGCCAATCCGCCGAGCGGTTCGCCGACCGCGAAGCGCTGGTCGTCCGCCATCAACACTTCCGGGCCACCTATCGTGAACTGGCGCAACTGGTGGACCGCGCCGCCCGGGCCTTGCTGGCCCGCGGCGTGAAGACCGGCGACCGCGTCGGCCTCTGGGCGCCCAACCGCTTCGAGTGGGTTGTCCTGCAACTGGCGACCGCCCGCGTCGGGGCGATCTTGGTCACCATCAACCCGGCGTACAAGGCCGCCGAGTTGGAATATGCCCTCAACAAGAGCGGGGTCAGCTTTCTCGCGCTGGCCCGCCGGTTTCGCCAGTGCGATTATGTCGCCGCCTTGGCCGAAGTCCGCGACCGTTGTCCGATGCTCCGAGACGCACTCGTCTTTGACACCGACTGGGACGCCTTCCTTGGTGAAGCGGCCGGCGTGAGCGCGGCGGAACTGGACGCGGCTGAAGCGACCCTCCAGTTTGACGACCCGATCAACATCCAGTACACGTCCGGGACGACCGGGGCGCCGAAGGGGGCGACGCTCTCCCACCACAACATCCTGAACAATGGTTACTTCACCACCGAGCGGATGCGCTGCACGGAGTACGACCGCGTCTGCTGTCCGGTCCCGTTTTACCACTGCTTCGGGATGGTGGTCGGCGTTTTGGGGAGCATGTCCCGCGGGGCCTGTTTGGTGGTCGCTTCCGAGGCGTTCGACCCGCTGGCGGTCCTCGAAGCCGTCGCCGCCGAGCGTTGCACCGCGCTGTACGGCGTGCCGACCATGTTCATCGGCGTCCTCGGCCACCCGCGGTTCGACGATTTCGACTTGTCGAGCCTGCGGACCGGCTTGATGGGCGGCGCCCCGTGCCCGGCCGAGGTGATGCGGCAGGTGCAAACGCGGATGCACATGGGGGAAGTCGGGATCATCTGCGGGATGACGGAAACGTCCCCCGTCTCCACCCAGACGGCCCCGGACGACCCGCTCGGGAAGCGCGTCGAGACCGTCGGCCAAGCCCAGTCCCACGCCGAGATCAAGCTCATCGACCCGGAGACCGGCCGCGTGGTCCCGCGCGGCACGCCGGGCGAGCAATGCACCCGCGGCTACTTGGTGATGCTCGGCTACTGGGCCGACCCCGCCGCGACCGCGAAGGCCATCGACCCCTCCGGGTGGATGCACACCGGCGACTTGGCGGTGATGGATGACGACGGCTACGTGCGCATCGTCGGCCGACTAAAAGACATGATCATCCGCGGCGGAGAGAACGTGTACCCGCGCGAGGTCGAAGAGTTCCTGCACGCCGTCCCCGGCGTCGCCGACGTGCAAGTGATCGGCGTCCCGTGCCCGAAGTACGGCGAAGAAGTCATGGCATGGGTGCGCGTCAAAGACGGCCACATGCTGACGGCCGACCACCTGCGGGCCGCCTGCGCCGGCCGCATCGCCACGTACAAAATCCCGGCGCATTGGAAGTTCGTGGACGCCTTCCCGTTGACGGTGACGGGGAAGGTGCAAAAGTACCGCATGCGCGAGATCGCGGCGACCGAGTTGGGGCGGGTGTGACGCCCATGCCAAGTCAAAACCCGTGAAGCCGCGACGCGGAGGCTTTGCGCAGCGGAGCGCGTTCCGAGACTGGCGCCCGTGTCGAGCAGTCACATCCAATTGGTGACAATCGTTGAACACGCTCCTCTCCGCAAAGCCTCCGCGCACCGGCTTACCATCTTGGGCGATAGGCAATGATTGAGGCGGGCGGCGGTTGACGCTGGAAGGTCACTCTCCGCTGACCGGCCGGCCCGCGTGACATCGGCGATTGTCACGCGGGCGCCGGCTCTTTCAGGCGCCGGCCGCCTCCCAGACGGCGTGGGCCACTTCGGGCTTGTCGATTTCGTTGTGCGCGCCCGACGAGCCGCCCCCGCCAATGATGAAGTCGCTGCCGTCCAAGTTATAGACCTTGCCCGGCTCGAACCCGTAGCGGCCGTCGAGGTCGGCGCTCATCGGCAGGAACGCCACGTCCGCGCCCGGCCCCTGGGCGCCGAACGTGCCGAGGGCGGCGTACCGTGGCGGCCGTTCTCCGGGCGCGAAGTCGAGTTGGCGGGCCACGCCGGCGGCGTAAGGATACCACCGGCCCACGGCCGTGTCGTGCTTTGACTGCGTCGTGATGATCGGCCCGGCGACGCGCCCATCGGCGATCAGGCGGTGAAAGTATCCGGCTTTGCCCCGGGCGTACGGGATGTCCGAGCAGTACGACCAGACCGACAAGGCCCCCTGCACGAGCGCCAGCGATTGGACGCGGAACGGGGCCGCGGTCCCGGCCGGGCCGGCCACCGCCGCCGACGCCACGATGCAGCCGAAGCTGTGCCCCATGACGTGGAACTTCACGTCGCGGCCCGCGGGCACGGCGGCGGCCAAGTCGGCCAGCAGCCGGTGCGCCGCCCCTTCGCCGAACCGGGCGGCGAGCGCCTTCATCCGCCAGAACGACAAATTGCGCAGCGGCGCCAAGACCGCGCCGTCGAACCAACTGCCCAGCCCGTAACTGGGGATGTCGTTGAGCGCGTCTTGGTAGGCCCCTTCGGCGTCGAACGGCAGGCGGTCGGAATCCGGCGGGGCGTCGGCGTCGCCTTGGCCGAGTCCCGCGGCGGCGTCTAAGGCGGCGTAGGCGGCCGCCACGTCGGCCGGCAGGCGGGCCGGGCCGGCGTCATCCAGCGCGGACGAGAGGATTGTCCGCAAGGCGGCCCGGACCGCGGGCGTGTCGTCGGCCACCGCCGCGGCGCACTCGTCGATCAGCGGTTCCACGGGGTCGGGCGCGGCCTCTGCCGGCAGGGCGAACGAGATGTCGGCGGGGTCGAGCGCCTCGTCGCCCCACGGCTTGCTCGGCCAGTGCAGGCCGATCAACAGCGGCTTGAACCCGGGCCGTTTTTCCCGCATCCGCCGGCGGTCGGCCGGGCAGGCGGCCATGGCGCCGATCCACTTGTCGTACTGGCGCCGCGCCGCCGGCACGTCGCCCATCCAGCCGTGGCTCAGCACGAACACGTCCGTGTACGGCTCGGCCGCCAGCGCCGCCGCCGCCGCCCGGCTCGGGAGGCCGTCGGGGCCGTTGATCTCGGCGCCGTTCTTGTCGTAAACAATGAGGTAGTACCGCAGGTCGGTCCCGGAGACGGTTTCCATCGGCATGGCGTCCTATCTTCCAAAGGGTGATTGCATTGGGGAGAGTGTCGCACCCTTCCCGCCGCCGATCCGCCGTAAACTTATTTTCCTTGCATTCCATTTTCCGCGCCGTTACATTCTCACTCAATCATACTCGCCGTCCCGTGACAGGCCGTCACACCGCCTAGGCTGACCGCCATGCCCGACGCGCCGCCCGACGCCGACGACTCGTCGCCGTTTCTCCTCAGCGGGATCAACGGGACGACCGGCGCTTACCTGCCGGCCCCCGCCGACTTGGACGCGGTGTACGCCGCCGCCGCCGGCAGGCCGAACGTGGCCGCGGTGATCGACGCCGGGCATTACGAAACCCTCCGCACGCGAGACGGCCGCCTCGTCAACAAGTCCCTCGGGGTGGCCTTCGGCATCGACCCGAAGCGACTGGACCAAACCGGGTGGGGGGCCGTCTTCCCCGCCGACGCCCCGCCGGAACTGCGGGAGGCGTTAAGCCCGCTGTTGGATCACCGCAAATCGCAGATGGCCGCGGCCCGCCCGGACTTCTACCAGGAATTCGCGGGGAAAACCCGCGGCCACCAGCCGGGGGACGACGCGGCCCGCTTCTTAAAGCGGCTCAAGCGGGACCACTCCCAGCCGGCCGACCCGAAGCGCGGCGTCCCGTATTACCTGCTGCTGGTCGGGTCGCCGCAACTAATCCCGTGGCGCTTCCAGTACGACTTGGACGTCAACTACGCGGTCGGCCGCCTCCACTTCGAGGCCGCGGACGGCCGGCCCGATTACGACGCGTACCGCCGCTACGCCCGCAGCGTGGTGGCGGCCGAGACGGCGGCGCCGGCCCGGCCGAGGTCGGTCGCGTTCTTCGCCCCGAACCACGACACGGCGACGGCGTTCAGCGCCGGCAAACTGGTCGGCCCGCTCGCGGCCGACGTTGACGAGTGGAACACGACCGCCAAGGCGGGCTGGGCGTTCGCCACGCACCTGCGCGGGGCGGCCACCAAGGCCCAGTTGGGCAAGTTGCTCGGCGGGGAGGAGACCCCGGCCGTCCTGTTCACGGCCGGTCACGGGATCGGGTTCGAAAAAGGTGACGCCCGCCAGTTCGCCCACCAAGGCGGGCTGGTGTGCCAAGACATCGGGCCAGTCCGCGGAGGCGCGCCGGTGCCGACGACGGCGTATTTCCACGCCGGGGACGTGGGGCCGGCGGCGAAATTGCACGGGCTGCTGTCGTTCCACTTCGCTTGCTACGGGGCGGGGACCCCGGCAGAGGACGACTTCCCGGACGCGGAGCAGCGGGTGTTCCTCAACCGGCCGCTCGCCCCGCACGCCTTCGCCGCCCGGCTGCCGCAGGCGCTGCTCGGGCACCCGGACGGCGGGGCGCTCGCCTTCGTCGGCCACGTGGACCGGGCGTGGGCGTGCTCGTTCCTCATGCCCGGCGCCCAAGAGCAGATCGACGTGTTCTCCAGCTTCCTGAAGGAACTGCTCGACGGCGCCCCGGTCGGCCGGGCGATGGAGTACTTCAACGGGCGGTACTCGGCCCTCGCCGCCGCCCTCACGTCGCGGCTCCAGGAGGTCCGCAACCGGGTGATCCCGGACGAGGCCTTTAAGAAGGACGTGGCCGCCAATTGGCTGGCGCACAACGACGCGCGGAACTACGTCATCTTCGGCGACCCCGCCGTCCGCGTGCGGGCGGCCGCCGCCGAATTGGCCCCCGGCTGACCAGGAGATTCGCCCGTGTACCCCGAACTCGAAATCCAGCTCCTCCAGCGCGGCCCGACCGTGTACTCGGCCGTGTTCCGGTTCCGCGCCCCCGACAGCGCGACGGTGGCCGTCACCGAAGTCCGGCGGGTCCGGATCGACCCCGCCAAGTTCGACGACGACCTGCTGCGGGCGGACCCGAAACAATACGGGCTGGAACTCGGCAAGCTGCTCTTCGCCGACCCGGCCGCCCGCGCGGCGTACGACGGGGCGGTCGGCGCCGCCGCCGGCCACCCGGCCCTGCGCGTCCGGCTCGCCACCGACCAAGGGGCGGGCGAGTTGCTGCCGCTGCGCTGGGAATTGTTGCGCGTGCCGGACCCGGCCGACCCGGACGGCGGCGAGTTGCTGGCGGGCACGGGCCGGGTCTTCTTCTCCCGGCACTTGGCGAGCCGGGACATGCGCGAAGTCCGGCTCCGGCCGAAGTCAAGCCTGTCGGCCCTGGTCGCGGTCGCCTCGCCGACCGACATCGGCCGCTTCGCCGACGGGGCGGGCAACCCCCTCTCGCCCATCGCCGTGACCGGGCCGGACGGC
>JAYUGD010001016.1:0-9206 GCA_043767785.1 Zavarzinella sp.
CTCGTCAAACAGGTTCCGACCGCCACGAACGCTGACGGGCCTCGAAGACTCGGCCCTCTGGTGTCGCGGGCGTGCGGCTCCTCCAGTCGCTGACGCTTCTGGCTCGCCCCCCTCGCTGGCGCTTCGGGACAGAAGCGAAGAAGTCACATTTATTGATCCGCGTTGATCGGCTCAAACGCCAGCAAGTCATCGACCGTGTACTCGCACTCGGCCGGGAAGGCGTCGGCGGGGAGGCCGGTCTCGGCCGCGGCCCGCTCCGCGGCGTCGGAGTAGGCTTCGCCCAAGACGGCCTCGGCGTGGTGGCGCAGGACGCCGTGGCTCGCCAGCCCGGCGAGTTCTTGGCGGTGTTCGATGATTGAACTCCGCCAACTCCGGGAGCGGTGGCCGGGCTGATGCGCCCACTTCAAGACGTGCGTGAGAAGCACGGTTAGCCGGCTCTTCACTTCCCGGCGGTCGCGTCTGGCCATGTCTGACAGGTACTCCCGCAGGTGGGCGTAGTCGAGGTCGGCATAGTCTCCCGCCCCGATCCGCTCGGCCATGACTTCCAGCCACGCCGTCTCGTCGTCGGTGTACAGCGCGGACAATGAGGGTTCGGTCCGTGTCATCAAGTTCTCCTCGGCACCCTTGCCAATTTATCGGCTTTGGCGATGGAGAGGCGTTGGGGTGAACGCGATTTGACTGGGGGAAGCAAAAAAATGGCCGGCTGAACAGCAGCTCCAACGACGTGCGATTTTCTGTCGTTACCCCTTCGGCGTAAAGACAGAAAACCCTCGGCCGTTCGCCCAAAACGGCCGGAAAGCAACGGGCCGCCTTTACCCCTTCTTCTTCGCCTTCGCCTGGGCCAACAGCTTCTTCGCGTTGGCGTCGGCCGGGTAGAGCTTCAGGGCGTTCTCGATGCTGCCGGCGGCCTCGGGGAACTTGCCGGCGGCGATGTCGCGCTGGGCCTGCACCATCCACGCGCAGAAGTCGGACTTCTTCTTGGCGTCGGCGTTCGCCGGGCTGAGCTTCAACACTTCCTGATAGCTCTTGTAGGCGTCCACGAACTTCCCCTGGTCTTCCAGCCCGTCGGCGGCCTTGAACAGGGCGTTGATCTTGGCCGCGTTCTCGTCGGCCTTCGGCGCCGGCTTGGGTTCGACCTTCGGCATCGGGTCAACCTTCTTCGGCGTCACCTTGGGTTCGACCTTCGGCATGGGCATGGGCATCGGCATCGGCATCGGGTCAACCTTCTTGGGGACCACCGGCGGTTCCTTCTTCGGCGTCACCGGCGGCGTGTTCAGGAGCCGTTGGGCGTCGGTCAGAATCTTCTCGGCGGCCGGGTCGTCCGGCTTGAGGGCCAGCGCCTGCTTGGCGGCGGCGATGGCCAGTGGGTACTGCTTGGCGGCGAAGGCCGTCGAGGCGTTGCGCAGGGCGGCCAAGTAGGCGTCGTCCGGCGTTTTCTTCGGCGTCACCGGCGGGGCCAGCATCGCCCGACGGGCGACTTCGTACTCGGCCTGCACCTTCTTGATGTCCGGGTCGGTCGGGTCTTCGACGGCCGCCTCGGCGAGGAACTTGGACGCCGTCGTCAGGTCCTTGGCGGCGATCGCCTTGCGGGCCTCGGCCAACAGGGCGTCCACCTTGGCGCCCTTCTTCACGTCCATTTCCTTCTTCTGGACCGCGGCCGTGTACGCCTTCTTGGCGGCGTCGATGTCGGCTTGAAGTTGCTTCACGGCCGGGGCGTCCGGGCTGGTCTTCGCGGCCCGGTCGGCGGCGGCCTGGGCCTCGGCGAACTTGCTGGCCCGCAGGGCGACGCGGGCCGTGGTGACGGCTTGGGTCAGTTCGGCGGCCCGCATTTTGGCCGCGTTGGTCGCCGTGGCGTCCCCTTGAATCTTCGTCACCTCCGCGACGGCTTGGGCGGAAGCCGCGTCGCCGGGCAGCAGGTCTTGGGCCTTCTTGAAGGCGGCCAAGGCCGCGTCGTACTGCCGCAGCTTCAGGGCCGATTGGCCCGTCTGCATCTGCTTCTCGTAGGCGGCGCGCTTGGCCTTCGCCTCGGCCTGGGCGGTCGCGTCCCGCTCCATCTTGGCGTCGGCGGCCTCGGCGGCGGCCAAGCCGACCTTGGCCTCGGCGCTCTGCGGGTCGGCCTTGAGGGCGTCCCCGAAGGAGACGATGGCGGCGTCGTAGTTTTTCGCCTTCATGTTCGCCTGGCCGGCGGCCAACAACTTCGTCACGCCGGCCGTCTTGTCCGCGGCTTCCTTCTGGCGGCGGGCCTGCGCGGCCGCGTCGTCGCGGGTTTGCTTGGCCTTCGTCAGTTCGGTCTGGATCGTCACGTCGTCCGGCTTCAGGGCGGCGGCGTTCGTGAAGGCGAGGATCGCCTTGTCGTGCTGCTTGGCGGCCAAGGCGGTCCTCCCCACCGTCAGGTGGCGCTGCACGTCGGCGATCTTCTGCTGCTCGGCGGCCTTCGCCTTGGCGTCCGCGTCGGCGGTGGCCTTCGTCCGGGCCTTGAGGTCGGTCACGACGCGCAGGCCGGTCGTCGCCTCTTCCGTGCGGAGCGTGTTGGACGCCAGCCGGTAGGAGACTTCCGCCTCGTCATAATCCCGGCTCTTCAGCGCCTCGCGGGCCTTGGCGATGGCCGCGTCGTACTTGCCGCGCAGCTTGGCGTTGTCGTCTTCCAACTGCTTGCGGCGCGTCTCTTCTTGGGCCAACTGGGCTTCAAGCTTCTTGCGCTCCTCGTCCCCCTTCTTCATGGCGTCCGCGCGGGCCTGTTCCACCAAGGCGGCCGAGACGAGCTTCTCGATCTCCGGGGACGGCTTGAGCCGGCGGGCGTTCTGGAAGGAGGCGGCGGCGATGCCGTAGCTTTGCTTCGCCATCGCCCGCTGGCCTTGGTCCACGAACGTGTCGTACTCAGCCTGGTTCTTCGCCGCGACGGCCGCCTGCCGGGCTTGGTCGGCCTCGGCCCGCCGGGCCTGCTCGGCCTCCAACTTCGCTTTCACGCGGACCAGTTCGAGGTCCTTCATCCGCCGCAGGTCGGACTCGCGGGCGGCCTGCTCGGCGGCGAGCCGCTTTTGCCGTTCCACCGCCAGCGCGGCCTTGGCGTCCGCCAGTTGCGTCACCACGGCGTCGTCCCGCTTGAGGGCGTTGGCGCTCTCCAACAGGGACACGCGCTGTTCGAGGTTGTTCTGCCGTTGGGCCGTCTGGGCTTGGGCGATCAGGCTTTGCTGGGCCACCAATTGCTGGCCCAAAAAGGCCTTTTGCTGCGGCGCCCCGAAGAGGGCCATCTGCCGTTGGGCCTGCACGCGCTGGGTCTCGGCGGCGGCGGCGAGGGCGAGTTGCCGGTCCCGCTGTTGGGCGACGGCGGCCTGCTGCTGCTGCCACGCGCCGTAACGTTGGGCCTCCATGTCGAACTGCCGTTGGCGGTACTCCACTTGGACCAGCCCCTGCCGGGCTTCGACGTGGTTCGGGTTCGTCGTCAGGATGTTCTTGAACAGGTCGATGGCGACGGCGAACCGGCCCTTGCCGATTTCAATGTGGGCCGTCTGCACTTGCTGCTGGACGAGCGCCTGCTGTTGGACGACCACCACCTGTTGTTGCGGCGGCATGGTCGTCAGCCGGGCGATGTCCCCCATGCGAAAGCGGAATTCGGCGGCGTTCTGGCAGCGCACGGTCGCCCCGCCGGTCTGGACGTTCCGCTCGGCGTCGAGCAGGTGCGTCGTCACGTCGAAGCTGGCGACTTCCCGCAGCGACCCCGTGAGGAAGAAGCGGGCGCCGACGGCCCGGCCGAGCGTCAGGCGGGCGGCGGGGTTGGTCAGCACGTCGCGGAGCGTCATGCCGAGCCGGCCCATCCACCACACCACTTCGCCCGTGTTCACCACGTCGAACTGGTTGGCGAAGTACGGGGCGATCGTGTCGCACGTCCACACGCCCAAGCCGGGCGGGATGCTGGACGGGAAGGCGAGCGGGTCGCGGAACTCGACGAACGCCGTGACGATCAGCCGCGGCCGCGGGACCGGGACGAAGATCGGTTGCGGGCACAGCGGCCGGCACTGGTCGAGGCGGAAGCGCACGCCGAGGTGGCCGGGGTTCAGGCCGAGGGCGAATTCAAAGTGCCGCAGGGCCTCGTGGAAGAAGCCGCGGCGGAAGCAGTTGTCCCCCAGTTCCACGGCCGTGAAGAAGGCGCGCTGGGTGACGATCACCGGGCCGTCCAGCATCAGGACCGGCGGCGGGGCCGGGGCACCGATTTCGATGACGCGGAAGCCGGCGAAATCTTGGATCACCACGCGGCCGAACTCCGGGGCGCGCGGCGAGAACACGATGATGGGCGCCGGGGCCGGGGCGGCGGCCTCCGGGACCGGCGGCGGGGCGGGGATGTCGTCCACGACCGCCAGCGGGGTCACGGGGCGGGCCTGCGCGTTGATGGCCTGCTCGTAGGCGCGCTTCTCGTCGTCGGACATTTGCAGCATGCGGGCGAGGGCCGGCAGGCGGTTGCTCATCTCGGCCGGCGTGGCGGCGGCGATGCGGGCCGTCTGCACGATCAACCCACTTTGCGTGTCCACGAGCCGGGCGTTCACCGTGATGCCGGACAGGCGGTTCACGCTCCCCAGCACCACGTAGCGGGCGCGGGACAGCTTGCCGAACTCGGTGCGGCCGGTCTCGTCCTCGTACAGGGCGGCGTGGGTCAGCTTGAGTTCTTCGAGCAGGGCGGTCGTCTGCGCCCGCTCCACCACGTCGAAGCGCGGGCGGAAGTTGCCCAGCAGTTCCTCGGCGATGGCGTGGCCGGCGCGCGGGATGCCGATGTCGTTGATGATTTCAAAGTCGGCGACGGCGACGCGGGCCTTGCGGTTGTTGATGGCCAACTCGGCCTCGGAGATTTCCTGGCGCACGACCGGCGTGTCCCACTGCTGTTGGGCCACTTTTAGCACAGTGATCGCGTCTTCGAGCTTGTACGGGTCGCGGCGGAGCTGGGCGGCCGCGGCCCGGCTCTCGTCGTACTTTTGCAGCCGGGTCTTCAGCGGCTCGTAGGTGTCCTTCACGGCCGTCAGGTCGGCCCCGTTGGCGGCGGCTTGGTCGTAGGACAGCACGGCCGAGCGGATGTTGTTCGCCTTGCGGGCGGCCTCGGCCTCCTGCACGTAGCGCGTCTTCTTCACGGCCTCTTCCAAGGCCCCGGACTCCAGCGCGTCGGCCTGGCGCTTGAGGTTGCTCAGGGTCTCGGCGGCGTCCGTCTCGCCGTACTGCTCCAGCGCGTCGGCCGCGAGCTTGGCGGCGTCGGCTGGCCGGCCGGCCGAGAGGATTTCCTGAATGTCGTCGATGGTCTTCTGGGCCGCGTCCTTCTGGGCGATCTTGGCCGTCAGCCGGTCGATCTCCCCCTTCACGAAGTCCGTCTCCTGGATCGCGAGGGCCTCTTGCAGGTTGTCGAGGGCTTCCTTGTCCTTCCCCTCGGCCACTTGCAGGAACGCCTTGGACAGGGCGGCCTCGTACTTCTCTTGCCCGGTCAGGGCGGTCAGCGTCGGCAGCACCGGCAGCGTGTCTTCGTCCGTCTTCACGTCCGGGACGGGCGGGGCGTCGGGGTCCACGGGGTCGCCCGTCGGCAGGTCGGTCGGGTCGGTCTTGGGGATCGGCTTATCGACGCCCGGCGGGATCGGTTTCGCCTCCCCCGGCGTGACCGGCCCGTCTTTGACTTGGGCGACGAGGGGTTGTGGCTGTTGGCCGCAGCCCGTGAGGAGGACGGCGACAGCCAGGGTGGCGAGGCTGAAGCCCAGAAAGAGGCGGTGCATGAGAAGAGAACTCCCGGGTGCGTTGAACGCGGGCCGTCGTGGCCGCTGGACATTCGGAAGGGTCCGACGCCGGTGGAATGGGAATGATACCCCGACCTTGCGCAGTTTGGCAAGCGGAAGGTGGGAAGTGACGATGGGGGGTGGGTGAGAGATTCCGCGGCGATTTGGTTTTCGCCCCAACGGGGCGGAGGAAAATAGCCCGGGGCGGAACGCCCCGGGATCACCGATCATCAAAATGGTTTTGCCCCAACGGGGCGCCGGTCGATTTACCGGCGCCCCGTTGGGGCAAAGAAAATATTTGGTGCGTGTCGTTGTCCAGGGGCGGAGGCCGCCCCTGGCTATTTTCCTGCGCCCCGTTGGGGCGAAAACCAAAACCGCGTCACTTCGACACGCCGCCGACGATGTTGAGCTTCACGGCGCTCGGCTTGTTCAGGTCCACCAGGATCGGGTTGGCGGTCGTCGCCTCGGCCAGGTTGCCGGCGAGGTCGCGGGCGGACACTTTCAGGTAAACCTTGTGCGTCGGGAAGTTGGCCGGGATCTTCCAGGCGAAGCTGCCGGTGTTGGCCAAGCGCCGCGGCTGGCCGGGGCTGGCGCCGAGGGCGTCCGCCGTCGCCAGCGGGATCCACGGGCCGCGGGGGCCGTCGGACCATTCCAGCGTGATCGGGTCGGTGGCCAGGTTGCGGTCCACGGCCTGCCAGCGGAGGATCATCGTGTCCTTGGCGCCGGTGTCGGCCAGCGGCTCGTAGATCTTCACGATGGGCGGGGTCACGTCCACGTCCACCCGCATGTCCGGGGCGTCGCCGCTCTTGGGCGTCTCCCGCATGAGGCCGGCGCCGCTGTGCAGCAGCACCTTGAAGCCGTAGATGCCTTCCACTTGGCCGTTGTTGTTCTTGGCGATGTCCACGACCAGCGGCGTTTCCGGCTTGTCGTAGGTCTGCCATTGGCGCCACGTCCGGCCCTCGTCCCGCGTCAGCCACAGTTCGGCCTTGCCGACGCCCGAGGCCCCGCGCTCTTCCACTTCGTAGGCCATCTTGAAGCTGGTCACGTTAATCACCTGGGCCGGCGGCAGGTTGGCGGCGGCGGCCGGCGGCGGCACGTTCAGCGACTCGGTCTTCGCCGGCAAGGCCAGCGGGTCGGCGGGCGAGACCGGCGGCGGCGGCGGCCCGAGGGCCGGCGGGACGATCGCGGGGGCCGGCGTCGTGTCCAGCCCGACGTTCCGGTCGGCCGGCGTGCGGAGCGTGTCCTTCACGCGGTCCGCGGCCATCAGTTCGTCGGGCCGCGGCAGGACCAATTCCCCGCCGGTGCGGACCACGTCTTGGGTCGGCTTGGCAACGGTCGTGGCCGGCAAAGCGGGGACGTCTTTCGTCCCCTCGCCGGTCAGGCCGGCGTAGTCCGTCACGCTCAGCCGCACGGCGACGGCGCCGGGGCCGCCGACGCGGAACTGGGCGGCGCCGTCCGCTTCCGGGCGGGTGGGCACGGGCGTCCACGCGGCGCCGGCGACGCTGTATTCGAGGCGAAATTTGGCCCAGTCCGGGTTCTTCTCGACCACCTTCCACGACACGAACACGTCGTCCCCGGTGCGGGTGGCGGTCAGCGCGACCTGCGGCTTCTTGGTGTCGAAGAGGACTTTCAGAATTTGCTCCGGCTTGGCCTTGAACACGTCGGCCGGGTCGCGCTTGCCGTTCTTGTCCACGACGACCATGCAGAACCAGTACGTCCCGTCGGCCGGGGCGGTGTAGTTGAAGACGGTGTCCTTGTCCGGCGTGGCGACGGCTTGTTGTTGCCAGTTGGCCCCCTGGTCCGGGGAGACGTACAGCAGCAAGTCGCGGATGTCCCCCTTCTTGCCGGGGTGGTAGTCGATCGGGATTTTCATGGTCGGCGAGTTCCACGCCGTCACGTCCGCCGGGACCTGGCCGGGCGACGCCATCAAGCCGAGCAGTGCAATTGTGCCGAAGCCCATCGAAAATCCCCCTCAACGGCGGCGGCCGGGAACCCCACGCACATCCCCCGATGGCGTGGCCGGCGGCCGACGAAAAAACACGTCGGTACGCGGAGGGGGCGATACCCGAGGGATTTCAAAAATGCAAGGGGGATTTGCTCAAGTCGCGGCGCGGGGGGACACCCACCGATTCCAAGAAGCCCCCAGAGAATCTGGTTGTACCCCGGCGCAGGCGCCGCGGCGTGGCCCCTGGTGTATCTTCTACAAAAGCAAAGTCCGCCCGCGCCCGCGGCCGATAATACCACGTCCCCCGCAACCCCGAGCGCCCCGCCCTATGGCCGCCGTCGATCCCAAGAATCGGTACGACTTTCTCGACGTGGCCCGCGGCGTCGCCGCCCTGCTGGTGTTGGTCGAGCACGGCTTGGACGTGTACATCCCCGGCTTCTACCCGTGGTCGGTGTCGGTCGGGGGGCCGATCGGCCGCGTCGGCGTCCTCATCTTCCTGATGATTACTGGGTTCATCATCCCGCCGAGCCTGGAGCGCAGCGGGTCGGCCGGGCGGTTCTGGGTGCGGCGCATCTTCCGGCTGTTCCCCGCGTATTGGCTCAGCGTCGCCGTCGCCATGGCCGACCCGCCGGCCCACCGCGTGCTGGCCTTGGACGACACGCAATCGTGGCTCGTCAACCTGACCATGTTGCAGGGGTTCGTCGGCGTCAAGGACGCGTGGGGCGTGTACTGGACCCTGTACGTGGAACTGATCGTCTACGCCGCCTGCACGGTCCTGTTCCTCACGCGGCTGACGAATCATTGGACGGGGCTGATTGTCGCCGTCATCGTCGGGTACGGGGCGGTCGGCGTCGGCTACCCGCTGGTCCGCGGCAAGGTTTTCGCGGAGGTCGGCCACCGGCTGCTGTACCTCGCGCCGCTGGTCGGCGTCGGCCTGCAACTCGTCGTCTCCGGCCGCCTCAGCCGCCGCGGGGCCTACGGGCTGCTCGCCGCGTGGGCGCTGACGTACGGGGCCGTGTGCGGGGTCAACTCATACCTGTTCCCGGGCGTCATCCCCGGCGACGTGATCTGGCAACACTACCTGATGAACGGGGCGGCCGTCGCGGTCCTCTTCGGGCTGGCCGAACTCCGCCACCGCCGCATGCCGGCTGCCGCCGCGTGGTTCGGCCGCATCAGTTACTCGGTGTACTTGTTCCACGGCATCTGGCTGCACTTCCTGCAAGAGTGGGGGTGGCCCCTCCGGTATCGCGTCCCGGCGTACTTCGGCCTGGTCACGGCCACGGCCGCCGCCGTCTACTACTTGGCGGAACGCCCCGGCATCGCCCTCGGCCGAAAGTTGGAACGCCTGATCTGGGGGGCGAAGAAGCCGCCCACGCGGGGGGAGGCCCCGGAGTTGACCGACCCGACGCGGGCCGTCGCCGCCTAGAGCGCACGCGGCCACGATTGAACTTTATCGGTCGGCCCAATGTACTCCTCACGCTCCGCGTGAGGATCGGCTTCCCCCCACGGGAAGCGGT